>JBDHYV010000067.1:0-11186 GCA_039811545.1 Bacteroidales bacterium
CAGTGGGCGTTATCGCTGCACAGTCTATCGGTGAGCCTGGAACGCAGCTTACCCTTCGAACATTCCACGTGGGCGGTGCTGCTTTCAACATCTCCACCATGTCCAAGATTGAAGCCAAATTTGAAGGAATCATCGAACTTGATGAACTACGCTCGGTTGAAATGCTGACGGATGACGGAACTCCGTACGATATTGTAATAGGTCGTTCGGCTGAAATGAAAATTGTGGATAAGAAAACAGGTATTGTACTCACATCCAGCAACATTCCTTACGGAGCACATCTTTATACAAGAAGTGGTTCGGAAGTGAAAAAAGGTGAACTTATCAGCGACTGGGATCCATATAATGCAGTAATTCTCTCGGAACACGAAGGAAAAATCAGTTTTGAAAACATCATCGAAGGGGTAACCTATCGTCTTGAATCGGAAGAGCAAACCGGATTTCACGAAAAAGTGGTGGTTGAAAGTAAGCTCAAAAGCAAGAAACCCGCAATTAAAATTCTCGACAAAGAAAATGTTGTCATCAAAGTATATGACATTCCCGTTGGGGCTCACATTGCGGTTGATGAAGGTGTACACATCAAGGCAGGTGGTATTCTGGTCAAGATTCCCCGCGCTGTGGGTAAACTTGGCGATATCACCGGTGGTCTTCCGCGTGTTACCGAGCTTTTTGAAGCCCGTAACCCTTCGGAACCTGCCATCGTTTCGGAAATTGACGGTGTCGTATCGTTTGGCAAGAAGCTCAAACGCGGAAACCGCGAGGTAATCGTGATGTCGAAAACCGGCGAAGAGAAAAGCTATCTGATCCCAACAACAAAGCAGATTCTGGCACAGGAAAACGACTTTGTTAAAGCCGGTACGGCTCTTTCGGAAGGCGCAATGACACCTGTCGACATCCTTGCCATCAAAGGCCCGATGAAAGTGCAGGAGTATATTGTAAACGAGGTTCAAGAGGTTTACCGTCTGCAAGGGGTAAAAATCAACGACAAACACTTTGAAGTCATCGTTCGTCAGATGATGCGCAAAGTGGAAGTAGAAGATCCGGGCGACACCCGTTTCCTTGAAGGTGAACTGGTAGGAAAAATTGATTTTCAGGAGGAAAACGACGACATCTTTGGCAAGAAAGTGGTTACCGACCCGGGCGACTCGGAAGTGTTGCATCAGGGGCAGATTATCACCGCCCGTAAGCTTCGTGATGAAAACTCGTTGCTGAAACGTAAAGACAAGAAACTTGTTGAAGCCCGTGATGCTCAACCTGCAACGGCTTTTCAAGTGCTGCAAGGCATTACCAGAGCATCTTTGCAGACCAACAGCTTCATCTCGGCTGCATCGTTCCAGGAAACAACCAAAGTACTCACGCAAGCATCTATCAACGCGAAATCGGATAGTCTCAGAGGGCTAAAAGAAAATGTGATAGTTGGCCATAAAATACCAGCAGGAACTGGATTGCCCGAATATGATGACCTTATCGTAGGCTCAAAATCAGAATACGAAAGTAATATGGAGGTAACCTCACAGAAACTTAAAAATGTAAAATAATCTTTCACTCCCTGCTCTTATTTTTGTGCAGGGAGTGGTTTTTTTTAATTGTATAAATATGTCAGACAATAAAAACCAAATCAATATTGAACTGAGCGAGGAAGTTGCCGAAGGCATCTATTCCAATCTCGCTATTATTACTCATTCTAATTCGGAGTTTGTGGTAGATTTCGTGAAACTGATGCCAGGAGTTCAGAAGGCAAAAGTTAAATCGCGCATTATCCTTACTCCTGAACACGCCAAACGACTCTATAAAGCACTGATGGACAATATTAAAAAGTATGAGTCTGTTCACGGAACGATAAAAGAATCAGGTTCAGATGGTTTGCCCCCATTTAATATGGGTAGTCCTACTGCTCAAGCCTGATAGGATAAAAAAGCTGCCTCTCAAAAAGGCAGCTTTTTTTTTTAACATCCCACCAAACAATAGTCGTGTATTCCTTTGAAATATATCAATATCGCTTCAACCTTTTTTGGCTGTAATGAAGCTAATATTTCGGCATATTGCCTGAGCTGTTGATGATGAGCGTCGTTGGGGCTACCCGTCTTATAGTCCACAATCACTACTTTATCAGGCAGTTCCACAAACCGATCCATTCGGAAAAGATGACCATTTTCGTCCACTATTTCCGATTCTGTTTTCACGATTGAAGATGGTGCAAACAATGGCAACAGATTTTCGTCTTGCATCATCCGATTCAGAAGCTTTTCAAGAGCATTGTGTTCTTCACGGCTGATGCTCCCTGCCAGAAAGAATCTTTTCAGAACAGCCTCCACCTGGTTTGCGTAATATATTCCCGAGAGGATGAGATGCATCAGGTTTCCCTTGTCGAGGGCTTTCTGTTGTTCAGCACTGTTCTGAAAGGTTTGCAGCTTCGCAACCCGCAGCCGGTCGCTCCACCCAAACGACACAAGCTCGTTTGATGATTGTCCGGAAAACACCTGCTTATTATTCGCAAAAGGCAAAATATCAGGAAGGTTTCCAAAGGAATACTCCAACACGTTCTCATTCCATAGGTTCTTACGTTCAAGAAATTCTTTCAGATAGCTGAACACCATACTACGACCACTCCCTACCACCATAACATGAAGCTGTGATATTGCACGTGTGAAGGCCACATAAATTAGATTGGCCGTATCGAGCTTGTTCTTTTCGGATTCCAGCCTGTAAAGCGAGGCAAAACGCGTGTTTTCCAAGTCTTTCCGATTACGCACCAAACCTTTCTGAAGTTGTCCGATATTCAGCTCATTCACGTCAACCCAATGGAATTTGCTATTAGATGCTTGGTTGGGCATAGAGGCGAAAGCATAAATGACAATCGGAAATTCCAGACCTTTTGCTTTGTGTATGGTCATCACTTTTACGGCAGAGCTGTTTTCGGACACTACTACCGAAGCTTTGATGCGTATCTGATCCCAGTATTCAAAAAAACCGAACTTTCCGGCATTCACTCCGCTTTGATATGAGTAAATATGCTGCAACAAAAATTGAATATAGGGATCTGCTTTGCGGCCAAAGCCATATCGGCGCAACAACTCTTCGACCAAATCGTAAAGAGAGGCAGATTGGTCGAGTGTATGAATATCGAGTATTTGCTCAATATTGGCCTGAAGCTCACTTATGTTGTTTTGTCCGTTCAGATCGAAAGAAAATTCGAGGCCGCGCAGATTGATTTCAGATTGAAGATCGCCCAAATTCATCCACAGTTCGACACAGTTTATGATATTTTTTGGGTCAAATATGAACTTCAAGGTATTGATAATCAGGTTCACAGTTGAGGCTGACTGCAACAATAGCGAGTCAGCCGAAACAACCTCAATACCATTAGTGTTCAAGAAGTTGGCCATTTCATCACCATCCTTATTACTTCTTACTAAAACGGCAATATCTCCTGCTGCGTAGCCCTGACTTGTAAGGTTTTGGATTGTCTGAATAGTTTTACTCTTTATCCTGTCGCGGATAGCACCGACATCGGGCTCATCCTCGCCCAGGAAGAAATTGAGCTGAACATAGCCGCCCGATTTTTCCGGAAGTATTTTTTGTTGACTGTCGTCATAAAGTCCTTTAAATTGTTCGAGTTTCGTGGCTAAGAAGGCAAAAAAATCGTTATTAAATCTGACAATTTCCGGCAACGAACGGTAGTTTTTATCAAGTTTGACTTCTGCATAATGCAGTTTGAGTGTTCGCTCGATGTCGTCAAGTCGAGGATTTGCTTCCTTACCAAAGACCTCCGGTAAATCGGTAAACTGCTGAAATTCACCCCCTCTAAACCGATAAATTGATTGTTTTCCATCGCCTACAATCAGATTTCGGCTTCCATGCGCCAGTGCATTTTCAATGAGTGGCAGCAGATTTTGCCATTGCAACACTGAGGTGTCCTGAAACTCGTCGAGCAGAAAACTACGGAAGCGGTCGCCTAGGCGTTCGTAAATGTAAGGAACCGAACTTGATTGCAGCAAAGCGGCAATGCGTTTATTGAATTCAAAAATGGGGACCTGCTGCTTATTTGCAATGATTTCCTGCAATGTTTGCTGTACAATCGACATCAATGCAGTGGCATAAATGTTTGGGCGCAGAAGCCGAAGCAGTCTGTATGCTTCCGATTTTTCTTTGATCAGGCATTTCATCTGATTAAAAGCCCCAAGAACCTGCGCAGAGAGGGAAGAAAACGCCCCCGCTTCTCCCGAAATAACTTTTGGCGACACGAAAGGATTCTCGCTTTCAAGAAGGTTGACAAAAGTCTTCGAGTTTAAGACCTCTTCAATTTTGTGGTTTGACAGCTTTTCCAGTTGTGGATAAATTCCCCTACTCTTAAGATATATATCATTCTGTGTCAACCCTTTATCGTGAATGGCACTGAGAATGGCGGCTGCATAACCTGCCAACTGGCTTTCAAAAATTTGAATTTTCTTGTTAAGGGATATCCTGATTACGTTAAATGCTTCCTCATCAATGGATTGTATCTCGTTTAATTCCTGAAACGACTCCTCACTGAGGAGCATGCGTGCAAGGGCAATCAGTGGTCGGTCAATCCGCCAATGGCCGTCGTCGTCCAATGTATCGGTGAGAAATCCAATGAGAAGCCTTGATACATAATCATCGGTTCCAACTTTCGCAATAAGCTCATCCACCAATTCGCGAAGAAGAATATTTGTCTCCATCTCCACTTCAAAAAGGGGTGGCAGATGAAGGTCGCGGCTAAAAGTCTGGATGATTCGGTGCGAAAACGCATCAATAGTACCGATATTAAAATCGCTGTAATGATGCAAGATCGAATGAAAGGTTGTGTAAGCTCCACTGCGGATTTCCTCCGGCTTCATCCCTTCTTCAATCAGTATTTTCTGCAACATTTTTTGTAAGGTCTGCTGATGCGGTTCATCGGCGGCAAGGGCAGCCAAGGCGTTCAGCACACGATTTTTCATCTCATTGGCTGCCTTGTTGGTGAAAGTAATAGCCAACACATGCCGGTAGAAAGCCGGGTCTCTCAACACCAATCTCAGGTATTCCAGCACAAGGGTAAAGGTCTTGCCAGAACCTGCTGACGACTTATATACCGTGAGCGACATGGCTATCTGACCATCAACTTAACGACATTTCGTTTTGTAGCCGACCGAATTTCAAGCATATACAAATCAGGTTTAAACAAACTAAAGTTCCATGGCAGAAGAAGTTGCGTTCCGATAATTGGTGACGGCATCTCCTGATGCCTGATGAGCAAACCGCGTTTATCAAAAAGATTGAGAATGAGAGGAGACTCTAAGAAATCAATTCCTTCAACGGAAACAAAACTCGTTGCCGGATTGGGAATCAGGCGTATTTCTGCTTTTGTGGGATGTTGCACTGTGCCAACGGTGAGGTCGCGCAGCGAATCCTGATAGATTACAGTACGCCCCAGCAGTTCGTCTTCCAAACAAGTCAAGATAGGTACTTTCCGGTTTTTGGCTAGCCATTTGTATTCGATATAATTTCTCTCGATAGTGCCGCCTTGGGCCAATGAGTCAACATACACGCTATCGCGCTCATATACAACAGATTTCAGCCGCAGCGCCTGAAACGATCCAAAGGGTGTGTTCACTGTTCCCCAACCATCGGCCACTGACTGCCGGTTTCGTTGAATTGATAAATAAGCCACCCCGGGCAGGGTGAACTCAAGGTTAGCATCGGAGCTGAAAGTGTTTCCGTTGGCAAGCGGGAAGCTGTAAACTATATCCGGATTCGCGAATTTAAGTGGTACGGGAGTGCCAGAGACAATAAGACCATATCCGACATCTTTATAAGCCGAGGTGGATTTATGAAAAAACTGAAAAGCGTCATCGAGGCTAACGCCGGGTACAATTTCGGCCGAGCCCAGATGTTGAACCACATTGGCACTTGAAAGAAAACTCAGCCAAAACACACTCGGTGTCTGGGTCACTGTTCTGAAAGTATCCAGAGTTTGCGTTAAGGGTATCAAGGCTGTGAAGTCCCAGACGGTGCCGTTGCCCGAACTGACAAAGTCAAACTCGCCGGCATTGGCGGCTATGCTCGTCCGGATGGTGTCGCCTGCCGAGGGCATGTCGGAGCTTAAAATAGTAATCTGCGCTGTCAATATCCGACCGAAAAGGAATATTAACAAGAAGGTTGCGATGAATTTTCGTTTCATGGTTTTAAGGGTTGTTTAGTTTTTTTTCTTCTGAATATCTCGTTAAAGGCATCAAATTCCTGTCGGTATGAAACGCCAATACCTTGGGTATAAGGCGAATAGTTATCGAATACGCCAAAGTTAAGCCATGAGCTGTGGTTTGAATGGTTGAAAGCTTTCATGCGGAAAGAGCCATCGTTGTTCAGTTTCACATTCACATCCACATCGCCCACAATATTGCTCGCGTTTTGGCTGACATTGCGTTTGTTCGACATACCGAAGTTACCTTCGATAGAAACGCGTTCGTTGAAAAGTTGTGTTGAAAGTGCCACTTCCAATTCTTCACTCGAAAGCTCATCGCCTGGCCTATAGTTGAACCCAATGTCGAAATCGTTGCTAATCTGCGAGAGCAGGCTACCAAGCTGGCCGGAAATCATCTCGAAGGTAGAGTTGGTAAATGAAGTGCTTCCCATATTTGAAGTAGCAAAACTTCCAAGCACCAATAGGGACACCATTTGTTGGGTCATTGCAGCATCATTGGTTGTGTCAATCACGCTAAAGACTCGCTGCTCAATATCAGAATCGGCTCCCGGCAGTTTGAATCCAAATCGAATATCGGGATTAAAGAGGTCGTTGGTTAAGTGGATGATACAGTCCACGTTGATACGCCCCCTCAGGCTTGAAGTTGTGTCAATGCCTAAACCCGCAAGTGAGGCTTTCACCCGGTAAACCCCCTTCACGTCGAGGTCGGCTTCATAGGGGTCGCCGGTCCAGGTGATGCGCCCACCTTCGGTGAGGGTAAATTTCTTTTTCAGGTAATTCTCAAAAGTAAAAGTAAACATCCCGTTCTGCACAAAATAATCGCCGTTCAAGGTGAAGTTACCGATGTCGTCAACACCCATAGCGATGTTACCATTGCCCCGAGCCTCGAGGCTTCCCATATCGTAGGGCAAAAAAATCTTCACAAAAGCATCGGGTGTGATGGTGGTATTCAGGTTAATATTAAAACCTGTTGAGTTGGGTGGTGCAGGAGAGCCGGCAAGGTCGGCCTTTGCAGTCAGGCTGTCAGCCGATGTCAGAAATCGAATAAAATCACTGCTTCCAACAGTTCCGGCAGTATTAAGTGGGATCACAATATTAGTTCCCTTCTCGCTGATGGCCGTTATACCCATCTCCACATCGTCGAGTGGCCCTTTGATGACAACTTCTCCGGTGGCCACAGCCGAGCCATAGAAAAGTTCGTTTTGTTTGGGGCCTGTGTTCAAGGCAAGCAATGTCTGTGGTTTTATGGAAAGGTCAAACTCCCAGTCTGAAAGAAGGTAGTTATGACGGATAATCCCGTTCACTACGGCAAGATGACCTGTTGTATCGTATAGGATAAGGTTTTTCAGAGGGATAGTGGTAGGTTTCACCTCCAATTCATGCTGCAAAGAGTATTTCACATTCAGGTAATCAACGAGAAAGGCCGTTCGTGTCAGGTTCAGCTTGCCTTCCACAAGCGGCTTCGACAGCTCACCTCCAATAGAAAACTCGCCCGAAGCATGGCCTTCGAGATGGCTGATTATGCCTTCAAAGAAAGGATTGAGCACTTTGAGCTTGAAATTTTGAAGACTCAGCTCAAAATCAAGGGAGTTGGTGTTTCGTGTGGGATAGTAAAACCCTCGCAGATTGAGCATCCTGCTGTTAGAAGTATTTCCCCTGTTGACAATCTGCACATTGCTATAAATGCTTTGGTTAGCATTACTGAAGTTGTTGATAATGCGGGCATCACCCAACTTTTCTTTATTCAGGCCAAGATTGGAAATATGGAGATTTGAAGAAAAGTAGGGATTGGTAAGCATATTGTTGAGCACTAAGTCGCCATCAATAATCCCATCCAAATCAAAACCTAAGGTAGAGGTGATGAGGTCGAAGAACGACACATCCCATTGGTGGAAATCCACAATCAGCGAATCTTGTTCGCGTAGGGGTATGCTCCCATTGAAGTTGAGGGTGCTTTTTTTACCAACCTTAAAGTTAAAGTTATCAACGTGTGTAGCTTCATTTTCGAAATATAAACGGTGGCCTTCCGCCAGACTTACTACCGAATCGTTGACAATGACATCGTTGAATTTCAATCTCAGGCTTCCGTTTCCCAGACTATCCTGGCCGTAGTTTCCGATAATTTCGCCCTTATTGAGTAGTTTAGTACGGTGGTTATTCCAGTCGAAACGAAACTCCAATTTATTGTTGGCAGCATCAAGCGCAAGGCGTGGGCTCTCCATACCGAAGTCGGGCGCACCTTCGGAAGCAGCTTCCTTGAAAACCAGGTCACCGAGCTCCAGTTTCAGGTTGGCATTGTTGATGTCAGTCTGAATAAGCAAGTAAGGTTTTTCTATTTTCACACCTGCCGCATTGATCCAATCACTCCTGAAAGTAGCATGGAGGGTATTGGATTGTTGCGTAAAAACACCCGACAAGCTGGTATTGGGAGCCACTGTCCAGGCCGGCAGAACGAAAGGCAACAATGTGTTGACATCTTTCAGCCTGGCATTGAAATAGAAATCCTGATTATCATTCGCCATCTTCGTTGAGTCGAATGACTGCAAAAATCCAAAGCGCACATAATGTGCGATGAGGTTGTTCACATCTTGAAAAAGAGAGGAAACCGTGAATTTCCCTCCCATCTCAAAGTCGAACAGTTCGCTATTGGCCGTAAACTTTCGTCCCAACAAATTATCTTCGATCAATTCTGTACTAAAATTTTTAAGTTGTAAAGCGTTCTTTCCCTGAAGATAATTGATATTACTCAGGTTAAGGAATCCGGTCAGGCTATCGGGGGTGTTTCCACTAAAAGCGGCATCGAAATCAACGGCAAGTCGGTTAAGGGTGTCGAGGTCGAGAAGCTTAAGTCGTGACAAATCGGAAAATCCGAGCTTACCATGAGTTTGATAGTGGGGCTGCTCGCCAGAGAAATCAGCCGAAGCAGCCAATTTTATTCTTAATAAAACATCTTGAATCTCAGTGTCCACACTCAATTGTTGAGCACTCAATTCGGCATGGATCGGAATATTACTGAAACGATTACCAAGCAAATCAACATGTTTCATATTTCCTTCCAGATTGGCTTCACCGGTTTCCAGATCAAGTCCTTTGCCCGTAAGCAACAGGTCGGCACTAAGGCTTCCGAAGTGTTTTTTATCATTGATAATCATCCCCGTCTGTATATTGTCGGCATTGAGCGATAGGCGATAATGAGCCAATCTGGTAACGGGGTTCGTGCGGAAAACCAAATCTGCCCGGGCATTTCCAAGACGGGAGTTGAGATTGACCCGTGTAGCAAAATCTTCATATTCCCCATGAAACAGTCCCGAAAGCTGAATCATACCGGCTTGATCCATTAAATCAGGTAAAGGGATGAAGCCACCTTCAATAGGAATTCTGAACCTTTTGATGTCGTCGGCAGTGCACTGCATCCTGTCAATATGCAAATCAATGTCGGCAGTAAAAAAATCCGGCAGTCCCCGCATGGCAATGCTTCCGGCAAGCTCGGTATTGTCGCCGAAACTCAGGTTCATTTGGCTGGCTTGAAAGTCGGCCACAGTACCATCAAGGCTGCCTGAAAAATTAATCACATTAGGCATCTCGTACATCACCGGTGCAAATACGCCAATATCAGCCAAATACAATGATGATTGGCGAACATCGGCCTCAATGCGGATGGAATCAATAAACTCGATGAAGGCCGAATAGCTTTCGTAATAAAACCGAAGATCAGCCTCGAGGGATGAGTTTGGCGTGGAAAGGCTCATTTGTTCGGCTTGCAGTCGCTGCGATGTCAGATTAATTTTTCCTTTGAGGTTGACTAGTTCGATTCCGCTTTTTTCTTTGGCTTTCAACTGACGCAAATCGCCGCTGATACTATCTCCAACGATGTTTAAATTACTGATTCGCAGGCTGATATCACTTATTTGCAAATTATTGTAATCCATTTCGTTCAGGAGTCCCAATGTATCTTCTTCAATCACATAGGCGAAAGCCGCATTTTCGAGTCGGAAAGAACTCACACTGATGGGAAATGGTTCTGATGGATCAATTGAAACAGTGTCGTTCGTACTGAAAAAGTCGGCTAAAAACAGATAGTTAAAATGATCTTCGCCAGCATATTGTACAAGACGGGCGTTCACATTGGACAAGCGTACATAGCTTAAATCTAATTTCTTCGAGAAATCTGAAGGAAAGGCATGCAACTCAATTGCTTCGGCTTTGAGCATGGTTTGATGATGCATATCCTTGATTTCCACACCTTTGATTTGAAGCGAGAGGTCAATACCGAAATAAAATCTCTCAATTGTCAATTCTGTACCCAGCCTTTGCGAAAGGTATCCGGCAAGCAAGCGTGCTGTGATTGTCTGCATGTGAGGCTCGCTCATAACGACAAACAGGCTGATCGGTATGGCCAACAGTGCCATCAAAGTCAGCAGGATACTATTACTGAGTAGTTTTTTAATACTTTTGTGGTTTTGATCGGATGGATATTTACATTTTAGGCATCGAATCTTCCTGCGACGACACTTCCGCATCTGTTCTACGAAACACGGTTGTGCTTTCAAACGTCATTGCCAATCAGGAAGTGCACCAAAAATATGGCGGCGTGGTTCCCGAGTTAGCCTCGCGGGCGCATCAGCAAAACATTGTCCCTGTTGTGGAAGCGGCGTTGCAAGAGGCAAATATAAATAAAAATCAACTCCAAGTAATTGCTTATACACGCGGGCCGGGACTATTGGGGTCATTGCTCGTTGGAAGCTCGTTTGCCAAAGCCTTTGCCTTGTCAAAATGCATTGATTTAGTGGAAGTTGACCACATGGAAGCTCATATTCTTGCCCATTTTATCACCGAAAATGAGCAGAGTAAAACGCCAGATTTCCCGTTTTTATGCCTAACTGTTTCGGGCGGACACAGCCAGATAGTGAAGGTGAACGACTATTTCAATATGGAAGTACTCGGAAAAACCATTGATGATGCAGCCGGCGAGGCTTTCGACAAG
>JBDHYV010000068.1:0-11173 GCA_039811545.1 Bacteroidales bacterium
AAGCCTACGCCCTCATTGTAACTGGTGCTATGCTCATCGCCTCGGGCTATGCTTTTTTTATTACCCCGCACAAAATTGTTCCGGGTGGCATCTATGGTATCAGCATCGTGCTTCATCATACCTTTGGTACGCCCGTGGGCCTTATGGCGCTGGCCTTCAACCTGCCGCTTACCCTTGTGGGCATCAAAGTGCTGGGGCCGAGATTTGGCATTAAAACCTTCACGGGTTTTATGCTTACCTCGCTTTTTATGGACTTGATAAGCCTTTGGATCGGCGATATGGCACTGATTCCCGACGACCTGATCCTTTCGTCGGTTTATGGTGGTGCCGTCATCGGACTGGGTGTCGGATTCCTATTTAAAGCCAAAGCCACCTGCGGAGGAACCGATGTGATGGCCATGATGCTGGGAAAATGGACCGGACGGCCACTCGGCCAATTGATGATGTCGGTGGATACCATCATTGTCATCATGGGTTCGCTCGTTTTCCTCGACTGGAAGATACCGATGTATTCCCTCATCACCATCTTTGTGATGGGAAAAACCATTGATACCGTGCTTCAAGGCTGGACCCACGACAAAGTAGCCCTCATCATCTCCAACCGCTACAACGAAATCAGCAATGCTATTGCCGATGATATCCAGCGAAGTTCCACCCTGATTCACGCCAACGGAATGTTTGCCGGTGCCGAGCGCAACATCCTATACGTGGTGCTGAGCCGGAAAGAAGTGCCCGCGCTCGAACAGCGTGTTCATCAGGCCGACCCATCAGCTTTTGTAACCATCATCAATGCCGACGAGATTCTGGGCGAAGGTTTCAAATCGCTGCGCGACAAAGTATGCGACAGCTAAAAAAACGCATCCTCCTGATTTACACATCTCTATTGTGAATTTCTTAACAATAATTTTGTAAGCTTGACTGTACTGTGCCAAAAAGTGCTAATTTTGCGGCAGAACTGGCATGGTAACGGATTGGGATTCATGCCACAACGATAAATCATTACATCATGGAGCATAAAACGAATAAGCTATTCAGCGAATTCCCCGAGGTGAGCACCTCGCAATGGGAAGAAGTCGTGATGAAAGACCTCAAAGGTGCCGATTATGCCAAAAAGCTGATCTGGAAAACTCCCGAAGGTTTTGACGTAAAGCCCTATTATCGGGCCGAAAGCCTCAGCAAAATCCCTTGGATCAATGCTTTCCCGGGTGATTTTCCCTTTGTCAGAGGCAATAAGACTTCGGGAAACAACTGGCTTGTGCGGCAGGATATCGCCGTTGACGATATCGCCCAGACCAACGCCAAAGCCTTGGATATTCTAATGAAAGGCGTTGATGCACTTGGTTTTCAACTCGATTGCAAAAAGCATTATACCATTGATCAGATTGATGCCTTGCTGAAAAATATCAGGGCCGACATTGCGGAAATCAATTTCAGCGGCAGCACACAACACCTTGAGTTAGTGAAAATGCTGGATCAATTGGTCAGGCAGTACAACCGCCCGTTAGACAAAATTGCCGGCTCGGTGAATTACGACCCGGTTCTGCGCTTTAGCCGCCGTGGTGTGTGGTACGAGAGTAAGGAAGCCGACTTCGAGAACGCCCATGATTTGCTGAAAGCTGCTGCGGCCCTGCCCAACTACCGTGTGATTGGCGTCAACGGCCATCTTTTTGCTGACGCCGGAGCCACCATCACCCAGGAGATGGCATTCACCTTATCCGCTGGAACCGAATATCTTACCCGTTTAGTGGGCAAAGGCCTGTTAATCGGCGAAGTGGCTCCGAAAATAAAGTTTAACCTTGGTGTGGGATCCAATTATTTTATGGAAATCGCTAAGTTCAGGGCACTCAGATTGCTCTGGGCTCAAATAGTGAATGCCTACGGACTCAATGATGCCCGCAATGGACGGATGTTTATCCATGCCACCAACAATTCGTGGAACTTCACCATTTACGAACCTTGGGTGAATGCCTTGCGCACAACCACCGGAACCATGGCTGCAGTGCTTGCCGGAGTGGATTCTTTCACGGTGAAACCTTATAACCATGCCGTGGAAAAACCTACCGCCTTCGCCGAACGCATTGCCCGTAACCAACAATTAGTGCTCAAAGAAGAATCATACCTCGACCGTATAGCCGACCCGGCAGCAGGCTCATATTATATCGAAAATCTGACTCAGCTTCTGATGGATGAAGCCTGGCAACTTTTCCTGAAGATTGACGATGAAGGCGGGTTTATTCAAGCATTGAAAAAGGGTATTGTACAGCAACAGTTGAAAGAAAGTGCCAGCCGCCGCAACAACAACATCGCCTCACGCCGCGATATATTATTGGGGACCAATCAGTTTCCGAATTTCAACGAGAATCTCACGGAAGAGCTTCCGGCCGCTGCATTGCAAGCCGACGACAAAAGCGATCAGGCTGCCACCATCGAAACCATTAAAGTTTACCGTGGTGCTATGGAGTTTGAGCGTTTGCGCTACCTCACCGACAGGTTCAGCCTGAAAAATGAACGTCCCGTTGCCTGGATGTTTACCTTTGGCAACTTAGCCATGCGGAAGGCACGCGCTAACTTTGCCGCCAACTTTTTCGCCTGCGCCGGCTTTGCCGTGAATGACAATCCGGGTTTTGCCACCATCCACGAAGGCATTGCTGCTGCAAAAGCCGAAAAACCGGCCATTGTAGTCATCTGTAGCTCCGATGAGGAATACGAAGGCAATGCGCTGGCTATCTTTGAAGCTTTGCGAAACGAAACCCTTGTGGTGTTGGCCGGACAACCAGCCGGGCTGACCGATACCCTGCGCAAGGCCGGAATGGAGCACTTTGTCCATGTCAAGTCAAATGTATTGGAAACACTCCGCAGTTTTCAGCAACTGCTGGGAATGAAAGAAGGTTTATAACTTAAACGCAGAAATCATGAAACCCAACTTCAGGAATATCAACATCAAAAAAGTCCCGCAGAGCGCATTGGATGCCGCTGCATGGGAACAGAAAAACAATATCTCTCCCGAGTGGGAAACTCCTGAGCATATCTCGGTGAAACAGGCTTATACCCGTGCCGACCTTCAGGGAATGGAACATTTGGGCTATGCAGCCGGACTACCTCCATTTTTGCATGGACCATATTCCACAATGTATGTGATGCAACCTTGGACTATCCGACAGTATGCTGGTTTTTCTACGGCTGAAGATTCAAACGCTTTCTATCGCCGAAACCTTGCTGCCGGTCAAAAAGGATTGTCGGTGGCCTTCGACCTGGCTACTCACCGTGGCTACGACTCTGACCACGAAAGAGTGGTAGGCGATGTGGGGAAAGCTGGCGTGGCTATTGACTCCATCCTCGACATGAAAATCCTTTTCGACCAGATTCCACTCAACAAGATGTCGGTTTCGATGACCATGAACGGTGCGGTGTTGCCCGTGATGGCATTCTACATCGTGACAGCTCTTGAGCAGGGCGCCAAACTTGAAGAGCTGGCCGGCACCATCCAGAACGATATCTTGAAAGAGTTCATGGTGCGCAACACCTATATTTATCCGCCCGAATCTTCGATGCGCATCATTGCCGATATTTTCGAATTCACCTCGAAGAAGATGCCCAAGTTTAACTCGATCTCCATCTCGGGCTATCACATGCAGGAAGCCGGTGCAACAGCCGACATCGAACTGGCTTACACCCTTGCCGATGGATTGGATTACATCCGGACGGGCATCAAAGCCGGCCTCGACGTGGATGCTTTTGCCCCTCGATTGTCGTTCTTCTGGGCATTGGGAATGAACCATTTCATGGAAATTGCCAAGCTTCGTGCAGGACGTTTATTATGGGCCAAAATTGTGAAACAGTTTGAGCCTAAATTAGCCAAATCCATGGCCTTGCGCACCCATACACAGACATCGGGCTGGAGCCTGACCGAGCAAGACCCGTTTAACAACATTGCCCGCACCTGCGTTGAAGCCTTAGGTGCTGCTTTAGGTCATACACAGTCGCTTCACACCAACGCCTTGGACGAAGCCATTGCTCTTCCGACCGATTTTTCGGCCCGTATTGCCCGCAACACCCAGCTTTATCTACAGGAAGAGACCAATATCACCAAGGTTGTTGACCCCTGGGCAGGCTCCTATTATGTGGAAAAACTCACCGAACAGCTCGCCGAACGTGCTTGGGAACACATCCAGGAAATTGAAGCGATGGGCGGCATGGCCAAAGCCATCGAAACCGGATTGCCCAAAATGCGTATCGAAGAAGCTGCCGCACGCAAACAAGCCCGCATTGACTCGAACAAAGATGTGATTGTGGGGGTTAATAAATACCGCCTCGAAAAAGAAGACCCAATTGATATTCTTGATATTGACAACACTGCTGTTCGTCAGTCGCAGATCGAAAGGCTGAAAGTGCTTCGTGCCAACCGCAATGAAGCAGAGGTACAGGCTGCCCTTGAAGCGATTACCCGAAGCTGTGCCACTGGTGAAGGGAACCTGCTCGAGCTGGCCGTTGAAGCAGCCTCCAAAAGGGCTTCCTTGGGCGAAATCAGTATGGCTTGCGAAAAAGTCTTTGGTCGTTACAAGGCTGTCATTCGCTCGATATCAGGCGTTTACTCCGCCGAAAGTAAGGGCGACCAGAGCTTTATCAAAGCTTCGGAAATGGCCAATGAATTCGCTCAGCTCGAAGGTCGCCGTCCGCGCATCATGATTGCAAAGATGGGACAGGATGGCCACGACCGTGGTGCCAAAGTCGTTTCCACCGGCTATGCCGACATCGGTTTCGATGTGGACATTGGACCGCTCTTCCAGACTCCGGCTGAGGCTGCTCGGCAGGCAGTGGAAAACGATGTGCATGTCTTAGGCGTTTCGAGCCTCGCCGCAGGCCACAAAACCCTTGTGCCTCAGGTAATTGAAGAGCTGAAAAAGCTGGGACGCGAAGACATCATGGTCATCGTTGGAGGCGTGATCCCTCATCAAGATTATCAATACCTATACGAGGCAGGAGCAGTAGCCATCTTCGGCCCGGGAACCATCATTGCCGAGGCCGCCATCAAAATCCTTGACATTCTGATCCAGATGCGGAAATAATAATTTCTGAAAAAATAAAAGGCCACTGATAACCAGTGGCCTTTTTTCTTATTTTGGCTGACGATGCAAAACATCCGAAATTTCCGGTTTCCACGAGGTTTAGCCTTGATGATGCTTTCCCTGTCGGGAGGTTTGATGATGCACTGGGCATGGTTTCCTGACCTGTTCACACCCCTTATCTTCGTTGCCTTAGTTCCATTCCTTGCCATAGCCGACGACGAACATCAGTCGGTTATCGGGGTTTTTGGTACTGCGTTTTTTGGATTTTTTGTGTTTCATCTTGCCTCGGGCTGGTGGATGTATAGCTCAACCATAGCCGGAAGTATGATGGCGCATCTTTTTAACGCGAGCTATATGGCCGGGGTTTTGGCGTTATGGCGCATATTGAAAACGGAGCACTGCCTCAAACGCTGGCCGTTGCAGCTTTTCATCATTTTATGGCTGATGTTCGAGGTTCTTCATCAGCACTGGGAGCTGGCCTGGCCTTGGTTTACACTCGGGCATGTGTTTGGAGCAAGGCCTTCGTGGGTGCAATGGTATCGGTTTTCGGGAAGCTTGGGTGGGTCATTTTGGATCCTAACGGTGAACGTGCTCATTTTTCGGCTTTTAAAATCCTCCAAAAATCCTTTCAGCAGTAAAACAACGATGAGGGCGATGTTGATTATCCTGATGCTGGTAATACCCGTTTTGCTTTCTTTTTGGCTGAGAAAAAACCACCTCGATTCCGTAAAAACCTTGAAAGTGATGGTGGTGCAGCCCAATATTCATCCACAACAAGAGAAATTTGCCGGCATGGCGGCATCGGCACAGCTCGAAAAAGCCCTGAAAATCGTGTATCGGCATGAGCTCGACAGCCTGAAGCTGATTGTCTTTCCTGAAACCATGTTGGTAGATGCCATTGACGAAAACAACCCACAACATTCGGCTCTGCTACAACCCTTGCTTGGGCTGGCTGCGGAACATCCGCTTGCCATCGTTACCGGTGCTTATTCGGCGCGTTACAAAAACTGGTATCTTTCCGATGGCCAGGCCGTGATGAGAGATTCTGTTCCTTATGTGCTCTATAATAGTGCGTTGTGGATTCATGGAGACGAAATAGCTTTTTACCACAAGGAGAAACTCGTGCCATTAGTCGAAAAACAGCCTTTTGAGCGTTGGATGAAACCCTTGCGAAAATGGATTGAACAATCGGGCGGTTTTTTTGGACGTTACGGAACTTTCAATTCGGAAAAATATTTTTTGTTCGATAATGCGGTGATGGTAAGGCCTCTCATTTGTTTTGAATCGGCTTTTCCTATTGATGGTAAAAGATGGTCAAGCCGGAGTCTCATTGTTCTGCTCACCAACGATGGCTGGTGGAAGACAAGCGGCGGCTATCAGCAGCATCTGATGCTGGCCCGACTGCGGGCCATCGAAACCGGAAAATGGATTGCCCGAAGTGCCAATACAGGTGTTTCGGCTTTACTCGACCCGAAAGGTGAAATTGTGGCACAATGTCCTTATGGCGAAGAAGGCGTCTTAATTTATGATGTGCCTGTAAACGAAGATGTTACATTTTATTCCGCTTTTGGAAAATATTTTGATGCTTTGCCATTCTCCATTGGAATGAGTCTGTTGTTGTGCTTTGCTTGTAAAAAATTTCTCCTTTTTTGGACGAAGTCGCGCAAAAAAATCATCCGCTAAAAAAATGAGCTAACTTAGCCTCGCCGGGCAACGTCTGTCAAAGCATGACCCGTTGACGAGTACGAATGAAATGACCTGAATGGGCACTTGAATGCACCCATTTTTTAAACGAAACGAAAGAAAATGAAGCGAAATTTTTTCACCGGTTTCACTGCCCCCATCGTAATGGGCTTGGCATTGTTCATTTTATCCGCTTTTGGAGCCGGAGCGCAAAATTCGGATTTGATTGGTTATTTTCAAAACTGGCACACAGCCAGCACGCCCTATATTCAGCTCGATCAGGTGGATGCCCGCTATACCATTGTGAATGCAGCTTTTGCCGTCCCAAAATCGGGCACCGACTACAATATGCAATTTATCCCCGAAATGGTTTCGCAGGGGGTGTTCATCTCCAAAGTAGCCGCACTTCAGGCACAGGGTCGTAAGGTATTGATTAGTCTTGGAGGCGGCAATGCGCCGGTGAAACTCGACACAGAGCAGGAGCGCGATGTTTTTATTTCGTCAGTAACAGGAATCCTGAATACTTTTGGCTTCGATGGGATTGACATTGACTTTGAGGGCAGCTCGCTGACTGTTACAGGCGGCAGCATTGGCAATCCTGTTGACCAGCCGGTAAACAATCTCATTCAGGCTATCCGACAGATCATGGCCAACTATCGCACTGCACACAACAAACGGATGCTTCTGACCATGGCGCCCGAAACGGCTTTTGTTCAAGGCGGACAGTCGGCCTATGGCGGCGTGTGGGGAGCCTATCTCCCGGTGATTCATGCCTTGCGCGATTCGCTTGAAGTGATTCATGTTCAGCTCTATAACAGTGGTTCGATGTATGGCATTGACGGCAAAATCTACACCCAGGGAACGGCCGATTTCATTGTGGCAATGGGCGAAGCCATGATTCAGGGATTTCATACGGCCGGTGGATTTTTTGAAGGGCTCCCTCCCGAAAAAGTAGCCATCGCCTTACCGGCCTGCCCGAATGCTGCCGGCGGAGGCTTTGCAAACACCAATGTGGTGAAAGCCGCCCTGAACTATCTTCTGGGAAAAGGCCAGCGACCCGGAAACTATGTGCTCGCCAATGCTTCGGGTTATCCGGTTCTAAGAGGAATGATGACATGGAGCATCAACTGGGATGCAGTGGCAAGTTGTGGAGGAGTGTATGAGTTTGCGCAAAACTATCAGGAAATCTTTGGAGAGGCTTCAGGCATTGACCCGTCTCAAACAGATAGAAACGAATTTACAGTCTATCCAAATCCGGCCAGCGACTTTTTAGTCATAGAACACCACAGGGATGACTACCAACCCATTGTTTTCATGCTTTTCAATGCAATTGGTCAACTTGTTATTTCTGAACAACTTAACCATCCTTCGCAGACCGTTTCCGTAGGCTTTCTTCCAAAAGGAGTTTATGCTTTTCATATTGGAAATTTCAATGGCAAAGTGGTGCTGCAATAAAGGAAACGATAAAACATTTCCGCCTTCATCTGACGAACTTCGGTTAGAGAAGTCCAATTCTGCTTGCGCCCCACGTGAGTGCGATGGCAAGGATAAAAGCCACAATTGGTGCTATGATCCAGATGACCCAGAATTTCTTCACTGTGCTCTTGCTGAAAATTTCTTTCCAGCCGTATTTGGCACAGCCTATTCCGAGAATGGCACCTGTGTTGAGCTGAACTAACGAGGCAGGGATGCCTTTGGTGATTGAAACCAGCAGCAGTAACGAAGCCGTGATGGTGGCAATGACGGTGGCCGACAGTGGCCCGAACTCAATGATTTCTTTTCCGGTAGTGCGTACCACCTTGTTGCCCAGAAGAGAACTGCCGATGCCAAAAGCTGGTGCAATAATCAACACCGAAAGTGCCACCACTAAATTGAAATTTGATTTATTATCTGCCAGATGCAATTCGTTCATCACCATCGAAGCCACCGGACCGCTGGCGTTGGCCACATTGTTGGCACCAATGGAAAAGGCTACATACAGTGACGAAATGAGGACAAAAGCCTGTAAACCCGGATGGTTTTTCAAGGTGTCAAAATCGAAATTGGCGCGTTTTTTTAACGGGGTGTAGATGTATTTTCCGACAAGAAAGGTAAGCAGGAACGAGACCAATGGAAGAATAAACCAAGTGGGGATGATTTCGAGAAATAGTTTTTTGGTCTGCAGCACATCAAAATACAAAGCCACGCCTGAAAGCGCAAATACAGTTGACTGGCTGGTTGACTGCGGCACCCCCAGCAAGTTGGCCAGCAGCAGCGAAAGTGAAACCGAAAACAAGATGATGGTTGTCAGGGCGATGTTCAGATGTTCGTGAGGCACAATCCCCCTGCCAAGGGTGAAAGCCACATTTTTCCCGGCAACGATGGCTCCCACAAAAACCATGATACCAAAAAGGCCCGGAATGAGTGCTCTGGGGATGAGATTGGCACCGTATGCCGCCGAAAACGAAGGCGCGGTGCCACTCCCTCCCATGTTAATGGAAAGAAAAATGGCCACGATAAGTGGCAGAATAAGCTGAGAGTAAACAGGATCGAGCACCATACCCGGAAAATAATTGTCCTTACAAAAATCCTAAATTTATCCGGAATATTCACTGTTCAAAGAACTCATCTTCAGAAAAGCTAAACAGCCTGAACTAAGAAATAATTCTTTTTGCCTTTTTGAACCAGAATATATTTTCCTTGCAAAAGATGTTCTCTACCAATGCGGCTCGATTCATCGGTTTTTTCCTTGTTGATGGAGATGCTGTTTTCTTTCAGGCTGCGGCGGGCTTCACTTTTCGAGGGTAGCAGGCTGGTATGTGTTACTAAAAATTCGGTGATGTCCACGCCAGCATCCAAAAGTTGGGTCGCAATGTCGGCACGCGGAACGCCTTCGAAAACCGAGAGCAGGGTGTTTTCGTCGAGCCGGCGCAATACATCGGTGGTGCCTTTGCCAAACAAAATCTGACTGGCTTCTTCGGCCAATCTGAAATCTTCTTCGGAATGCGCCATCACCGTAACCTCTTTAGCCAAAGTTTTCTGAAGCAGCCGTAAATGAGGGTTTTGCTGATGTTCGGCTGTTAGTTGTTCAACAGTGGCTCGATCGAGAAGGGTGAAAATCCTCACATATTTCTCGGCATCTTCATCGGAGCAGTTGAGCCAGAACTGGTAAAAAGCATAAGGCGAGGTTTTAGCCGGATCGAGCCACACATTGCCTGCTTCTGTCTTACCAAACTTTCCACCATCGGCCTTTGTGATGAGCGGACAGGTTAAGGCGTAGGCATCTTCGTTGGAACCCAGCTTCCGGCGGATGAGTTCGGTGCCGGTTGTGATATTGCCCCACTGGTCGGAACCGCCCATCTGAATTTTGCAGTTTTTGTCCTGATAAAGACGCAAAAAATCATAACCCTGCACCAACTGGTAGGTAAACTCGGTGAACGACATTCCGCTGCCTGAATCGGGCTGTAACCGTTTTTTAACTGAGTCTTTCGACATCATATAGTTCACTGTCAGATGCTTGCCAATATCGCGGATAAATGCCAGAAAAGTATAATCCTTCATCCAGTCGTAGTTGTTTACGAGCTCGGCGCGGTTAGGGGCATCGCTTTCAAAATCCAGAAAACGCGCCAGTTGTTTCTGAATGCACTCCTGATTGTGTCGGAGGCTCTCTTCGCCCAACAGGTTGCGTTCCTGCGACTTGCCCGAAGGGTCGCCAATCATGCCGGTTGCCCCGCCTACCAAGGCAATGGGTTTGTGTCCCGACAATTGCAGGTGTTTGAGCATCATAATGCTGACTAAATGCCCGATATGAAGACTGTCGGCCGTTGGATCAATGCCAACATAAGCGGCGGTCATTTCTTTTTCAAGCTGTTCAGCAGTGCCAGGCGTCATGTCGTGAATCATGCCGCGCCAGCGGAGTTCGTCAACAAAATTTTTTAGCATGATGTATAACTAAGGTTTTTGAGCCGGCAAAGATAAAAAAACAAATGCAGCATGGCGAATCGGAATCGGTAGAGGGGGGAGGCAAATTGATGACCATTTTGCTTTTAAGAAAAAATAATTCGCAAATTAATCATATTTTTGCTTTGTTGGCAACGATGATTGCTGCTGCTGTCTTGCAGTTCTATCTCTTTCAAAATACCATTCCCAACAGAGAGGACTTCTTCGTTTTTTATTCCACTGACAGGTAAACTTTATTCCATAGCGGGGTGGATTTTATCAGTTGGGTTTCGCTGAGGTTTAGAAAGATAGCCTCATTAATCAGGCTGGTCTTTTTTTTCGTTTTTGCCCTCCCATTTGGTTGCCATTTTGTGATAAGTTTCCATACAAAACATGTTTTCCGGTGGAAACTGGATGCCAATACCAAAAAAGGGCTAAGTTCCAATTATATCAGCAATATTTGTATATTTGCTGCATGAAAACAAAAGAAGATATCAAGCTTGAGT
>JBDHYV010000069.1:0-11079 GCA_039811545.1 Bacteroidales bacterium
CATTATCTGTCTGTCAAATAGAATCTATAAAACCCCTCGCTTCCCTTTGCATCTCTCACGCAAAGATTTTGCCGAACTGAGCGGGATGTCTATCGAAAGCATTGCCCGTATTCTCACCAAATTTAAGGCCGATGGCCTGATTGAAGTGACCAACGAATATGTGGAAATCCTGGACTTCGATAAGCTGAATATGATAAGTCTGAAAGGCTAGACCTTCACCTTTGTTTTTACACCTTTAATATAGTCCCGGAAAATTTTGAAAGTAGCGTTCTTAACTTCGGCTACGGCTCTTCTCGTGCCATCGGTGGTTATTTCGCCTGAGAGCAGATACCCGCTAAGCGGGAGATAAAGTTCTATCAAGTGTGGATTATCTGCTTGATTTTCTGTGATATTTCTCTCTGTTGCCTTTACTCTGATAATGAAATCGGCATGAAAATCTGATTGAATCATGGTTCGGAACTCAATATTGTTAACGCTGAGTAACGATTCTGACAAGGCTTTTCGAAGTTCATAGCCTAAATTGGTGCTCAACGTTTCGCCTTCAATACTCACCTTGCTTTCGGGGGCAAAAGATTTCAGACAGGCGGCAACCAACAGCACTGCCACTGGCTCGGCCGAACCACAGCAGTGGATAGTGAGCTGTTTTTCTTTCATTTAAAAGCCGTAATGCAAATTAAACTGGTGAAGTTTTGATCTTTTCTTTCTGTCGAGAGCAGACAAATGAAAGTTCCGTTGGCGTTTTGCAGCCACAAACTGATCTTCAACGGCTTTAAGGGCGGCTTCCGGTGTGTTGTTGTGTTCGCTCAGGTGTGCTAAAAACACATGGGTCAGTCCCGGATGTTGGCATTCGAGCAGAAAATGTGCGGTCTGCTCATTACTCAAATGTCCTGAATGACTGCGAATCCTGTTTTGAAGATAAGGCGGGTACGGCCCTTTGGCAAGCATATCATCATCGTAATTCGATTCCAGAATCATGATGTTCGATTGTCGGAGAAAATGCGCTGCTTCTTTACCGATAAAGCCTAAATCGGTGGCAAAGCCGAAGTTGCCCGCTTCGGTGCGGATGTTGAAACCAACGGCATCGGCGGCATCATGCGACACCGGGAAAGCCGTGATTTCGAAACTGCCGATACGAAATGGTGCGAGCGGTGTGAGGGGTGTAAAACACGAAGGCCTTGTGTGACGGGTCAAACGATTGCCTAATATGGCTTCCCAGGTTCGCGCTGTTGCATAAAAACGGGTGTTGAATCTCTGCGTCAAATCGGGCAGACCCTTGATGTGGTCAATATGGTCATGACTGATCAGAATAGCCTGGATGTTGCGGATGTTTTTACCAATCTCTTCGAGCCCGCGTACAATTTTCCGGCTGCTCAGTCCGGCATCAATCAGGATAGCCGCATTGTGATTGCCAATATAATAGGCATTGCCCGAACTGCCGCTCCCTAAGCTGCAAGCCTCAAAATCGTTGAATTGAGAAAAGAGGTCCAAAAGTCAATTTTTTGCAAAAGTAACCATTCCCTGAGGAATTTTTCTGACTTTTGCACGATAAACCATCGCTATGTTTGAATCGTTCGACCCCAACGCTGCTGCACAAACCAATGCCGGCATCTATGGCTTACCTCACGATGAGGATACCGCCCGCATTGTCATTATCCCCGTGAACTGGGAGCTAACGGTGAGCTACGGCTCGGGCACTTTTGCTGGCCCCGAAGCTGTGAAAGAGGCTTCGCTTCAAATGGATCTGTTTCATTTCGACTATCCCGAACTTTGGAAACAAGGCATTTGGATGGACGAGTTTCCGCGTCATTTCAAAGCACTGCACGCAAGCTTGCGAAAAGATGCCCGCATTGTGATCGAAGCCCTCGAAAATGGCGAGCTCGACCCTTCACGGCCGCGATACAAAGAAATTTACGACCGTATCCGCAAAGCGAACGAAGACCTTCGCTTCTGGCTCTCGAACCGCATTGCCCACTGGCGCGCTCTCGGAAAAGTTGTTGGCGTTCTTGGCGGCGATCACAGCGTTCCACTCGGGTATCACCTCTATCTTTCTGATAAAGAACGCTATGGAATCCTGCATGTGGATGCCCATTCCGACCTGCGCAACGCCTACGAAGGGTTTAAATATTCGCATGCTTCCATATTTTACAATGCCCTTCAGTTCGATGCAATCGAGAAATTGGTGCAGGTGGGAATACGTGATTATTGTGAAGAGGAGGCCAATTATGTGAAGAATAATGCGCATCGGGTTAAAGTGTTTTACGACCGTGAGCTGCGCCGGAGAATGTTTGAGGGTGCCACCTGGAATAATCTGACCGATGAAATGATTGCCGAATTGCCTGAAAAGGTGTATGTTTCGGTGGATATTGACGGCCTCGACCCAAAATTGTGCCCCAACACGGGAACGCCTGTGCCGGGAGGTCTGCAGTTTGAAGAGCTGATGTATTTGTTGAACCGCCTGAAGGCATCCGGTAAAGAAGTCGTGGGTTTCGACCTCTGCGAAGTGGCTCCGGGCGACGATGAGTGGGACGGTAATGTGGGTGCCAGAGTGCTTTATCAGCTTATCGGACTGGCTGCCGGTTAAAGCCGCGATTTATCTTACCGAAAAACCATTTATCCCAAGCGGAGGCATGGGGGCCATCTTAACCTCTGAAACCCTTGCCCATTGCGGGCCACGATGACACCACATCACAAAATCGCCAAGTGCCTTAGCTTCGCCTTCAGCTTCAATGTAAACGCTTCCATCAGCTCGGTTCTCAACAAATCCGGCAATTCCAAGCTCAATCGCTTTTTGATGGGTGTAATAACGAAAGCCAACGCCCTGCACCCGACCATAAACCTGAAGTATCACGGCTTCCATCATGTTACGGATTTAAACGCTTCATCATCAGACTGTTGATGGTGTTGAATAGTTGAGCCGGCGTCAATCCCCGCCAGTTAAATTCGTCAAAACGCCCCCCGAAAGCCAAGTAATAATCTAAACGGGCTTTCACAAAATCGTGAATCACATGATCGCGGAAATTGAGGCATACAATCCAGCCGTCTTCCACCGCATCGAACCATTCCTGATAATAATCGTCAGTGTCTGAATGAAAACTCAGGATGTTTTCACCACAAAGAATAAAATGCCGGATACCCTCATCGGTGAGTGGCTCCACCACATTGCGGTAAAAAAACATGATGTCGTTGTAAAGCAGATCGTTCCATTCGCCTATCAGTTCAATCACACAAAATCGCTCGCGATAATCGCAGTAGAGGAGCTTGGCATAAAGAGTTCGCGAGCCAAATTCATCCCACTGCGGGTGGATGTAGTAATTATAAATGGTGTTGCTGAAATAGAATTCGCTATAGGTGCGCCCGGCAAAGGGCGAACGCCGGTCGTTTTCGGCAGTATAAAGATGCCTCCAGTTGAAATGGGGTTCGATGTCGTGCATGAGGCTTAAAATAAACGTGCCATAAAAATCCCGACTACACACAACACAATGCCCCCAATATTCTGAATGGAAAAATAAAAAAGAAAATGGGTTAATGTGCTGTTATTCAGCAGTTTGAAGTTGTCTAAGGCAAAAGTAGAAAAGGTGGTGAAACTGCCAAGTAATCCAACCAAAACAATCAGACTTACCGAAGGCAAGAGCAGGTTTTTCTCCATTAATCCCCATACGAAACCGATGCTGAACGAACCAACGAGGTTGACAATGATGGTTCCCCAAGGCAGATGCTTGTTGAGATACTGGTCGGCCCATATATAGGTAAAATACCGCAAAAGTGTTCCGGTAGCTCCGCTTCCGGCTAACAGGATGATTTGATATATCGCCTTGATTTCCATTCTTTTATATTGCGAATTTAAACCAGGGAATCTTTTGAAGCTCACCATAAAGCTGACGCATCTGCTCGATGTCGAGCAGGGTTATCCGGAAATTAAAACTCAAATAAGTGTTTTGTTTGCTGGCATTGACGGCAACAAGCTCAAAAGGAACTTTCATGCGTTGAAACACTTCTTCAATGAGCCCACGATGGTATGTCTGCTCCATATTGTGTGTAACGACCACCTTTAAAATATAGGTAACCGGAAAAACGATTTTTTGCCCTGCCAGAGGGTCTGATGTTGAAAAATTCAAAGGAGTTTCATTAGAGGTTAAACAACAAGTTGACAGTTCCCCAGCTATGGGGTTTTCCTGAGGAAAATTCGGGCGTCAAATATACGAATTTCAGTTGTAGGGCGGTTGCGCCGTAAGCTAATGCCAGGCCCGAAGCTGCCTGAATAACAATGCGGTTGAGCCTTTGCCGTTCTATCACGAGCGGATTGTTTCGGTTAAGTAGGCCTCCCTGTAGGCTGGCATTATAGAGGGTGTAGGTTTCGTTAGCTTCGCCAAAAAACCACCACAACAGTTTATGGCGATTGCCTTCGTATTCCGCCGTATGTGGATTGATCGTTGCAAACGGACTGAACGACAATGGAATACGTCCTGCTTTCAGATGAATGGCCGCACCTGCGGTGGTCAGGTAAGTGCCTAAACGTCCGGTTGCCGAAAAGCTAAGCCGGAAGTTGCGTTCAGAAAGAACTTGTTTTTCGATTGAACTTTCAAGGTTCACTAAAAGGTCATCGCGCACCTGAAACTGCCAGCCAAGTGGAAAAAGATGATGTACAAGCCGTTGGATAGAGGCTGCAAGCGAAGCTTCGCCAATAAAACCAATCTGAATACGTTGAGTTAAACGAAGTTGGCGGCTATGCAATGTGCTGATCTTGAATAGCTCAGCAAGTAGAACTCCGGAAAATGGCCGGTCATTCACATCTATCTCGGTTTGTTCGGGATTGGTCGAGGTGTACATGTTTTGCCTGATCGAAATACCAAAGTGGTTCATCGCTCCTTTCCCCGCCGAGGGCAACAAACGTGCAATCAGATTGTTGCCAAATGAGGGTCGGATGAGCGACAACTCAGCTCCATTCGTAAAATAAATATCCTTTCCGGTGAAGATATCGTTGTCAAAATCAATGATAAAGTAACTGTTGATGCTTGTAAAAGTTTCTGCCGGCTCGGCCGGCAATATCATTTGCCCAAATCCGGGATAAAGAGCTAAGCTGTCTTCAGGCTGCGCAATGAATCGGCCTGCCTTACGCGAGTCGAGCGTTTCGGTGGGGACTTGATATTTACGCGGTTCGGGATGAGGTTGGAGTGGAAGGTGATTGGTTGTCGGTTGCTTGAAAGGATTTGATTCATCATTGACTTTCTTTTCAATGGGATGACTCTCAGCTTGTTCCGAATCAGCAATGGATTTATCCGGCGTTTTAACCGGCTCGTGTCTTCCACATTGGCTGCACGAACTGAGGGCAAGCAGGGCGACAGAAACCAGAATCAAAATCCGCATTGGGGAAGTGGGCTGTGAAAGAGGTGGCGAAAACCTGATTAATCACAGATTTCCGCCATATTGATTAAAAGATTTTAGGAAACTTGGCCGGATTGTAACCATGCATGATCTGATACACGGCTTCAAACACATCCTCGGCGTTGGGGTTGCTGAAATAGTCACCATCCGTGGCATAAGCCGCACGGTGTTCTTTGGCTGTTAATGTTCTGGGCTCAGCGTCAAGATAGCGGAAGGCTTTCTGTCCTTCAATCACTTGTTGCATCATATAACTGGTGGCTCCACCCGGAACATCCTCATCAAAAAACAATACTTTGTTGGTCTTTTGGATAGATTTGGCAATTACCTGATTCAGGTCGAACGGCAAAAGAGTCTGCACATCAATGAGTTCAACATCAATGCCGAAATCTTCGAGCTGGGCAACAGCGTCCTGAGCTATGCGCACGCATGAACCATAAGTTACCAGCGTTACATCCTTTCCAGGCCGTAAAATCTCAGGGATGCCTGGTTTGATGCGATAACTTCCTGGATTAGAAGGTCGTTTTTCGCGCAGGCGATAGCCGTTGAGCGGCTCAATGATGAGCGCCGGTTCGTCGGAAGCCAGAAAAGTGTTGTAAAATCCTGCTGCTTGCGTCATGTTTCGGGGCACGGCCACATACACGCCTCTGATGGAATTAATGACCATGCTTAGAGGCGAGCCGGCATGCCAGATGCCTTCTAAGCGGTGGCCTCGGGTGCTGATGATGACCGGTGCTTTTTGCCCGCCGCGCGTACGATAACGTGTAGTGGCAAGGTCGTCGCTGATGGCCTGCAAGGCATACAGCAGATAATCGAAATATTGGATCTCGGCAATGGGTCTCAACCCCCTTAATGCCAATCCGATGGCCTGCCCGATGATGGTAGCTTCACGGATTCCGGTATCTTCCACACGAAGCGGTCCATATTTTTCCTGTAGCCCCTCATAGGTCTGGTTTACACCGCCAATTTTCCCGACATCCTCTCCAAAAGCCAATACTAATGGGTTGGTATCTAGTATCTTATCGAAGTTCTCTCTCAGAATCTCCCGTCCGGGGATACTCGGAGCATCGGCTGAATACTCTGGATCTATGCCTTCAATTTTGAATGCTGATTGTGGGCCTTCGGAGTACAAATGGGCACTGTAATCCTGATATCCACGCTGAATTTCGCCCTCAAGCCATCTGGTAACATTGGTTTTTAACGAGTTTGATGGGTTGGAACAACTGTCGCAAATCAAGCGAAGAATCTTACGTGCTGACGAAATAATATCTTTTCGGATGGGTTCACCAATGCGCGAAAGATCGAGTTTGATCCTTTCGATTTTTGCCGTTTTGGCACAATTGCAGGTGGTCAGGTTAACCAGCCGGAGCAATTCGTCGCGTTTATCAAGCATGGGTTGATGAAAATTGTGCCAGGCCTTGTTTCGTGCTTCTTTTGCTGTGTCTTCGGCCTCTTTTTCAATGGCAGCAAGCCGGCTTTCATCGGCAATGCCGTATTGCAAAATCCATTGACGAAGATGTGTTATTCCGTCTCTTTCTTTCTCATATTCAATCTGTTTCGTTGTTTTGTAGCGCTCGTGCGAGCCGGATGTGGAATGTCCTTGTGGCTGGGTGCAGCCCATGATGTGAAACAAAACCGGAACATGTTCACTGCGGCATTTGTTCACGCCTTCGCGATAGACCCTGATGAGCTCGGGATAATCCCAGGCCATCGCCCGATAGATATAGAACCCGTTCGTATCGGGCTGTTTTTCAAAACCTTTTAGGATTTCGGAAATATTGGATTTGGTGGTTTGTTTTTGGTTAGGTACCGAAATTCCCCAACCATCATCCCACACCGAGATGGCCATGGGGATTTGCAGCACTCCTGCGGCATTGAAGGCCTCAAAAAAATGTCCTTCGGAAGTGGAGGCATCACCGATGGTGCCAAAAGCCACCTCGTTGCCTTTGTCGGAGAATTTGCTGAACTCGCTGAGTTGGCTGTTGTGCCGAAACAAAACCGATGCCTGCGCCAAACCGAGAAGACGCAGCATCTGACTGGCCGTGGGCGAACTGTCGGCTGCCGAGTTTTTTTGTTTGGTAAGGTCTTTCCATTCACCGTTTTCGTCGAGCGAACGCGATGCAAAATGGTTATTCATCAACCGTCCGCCATTGGAGGGATTGGCCTCAAGGTCGGTGTCGCCGTATAGTTGTGCAAAAAGCTCCTCTAATGTTACTTGCTTGGTTGCCAACATCAGGGTTTGGTCGCGGTAATAGCCCGAGCGCCAGTCGCCATCCCTGAAAACTTTTGCCAATGCCAATTGAGGCACTTCTTTACCATCGCCGAAAATACCAAACTTGGCTTTGCCTGTTAGTACCTCGCGGCGACCTATCAGGCTCGCATGACGGCTTTCGAGAGCGGTGCGGTAATCGTTCAGGACTTCTTCTGTCGTTATCCTGAGTTCTTTTAAAAGATTCTGAGCTTCTTTCTTCATCGTTGGTACTATTGATTGTTTTGTTTTTCCTTGCTATTTTTTATGTAGTCCACATTCTTTCTGATCCGGATTTTCCCACCACCAACGGCCTGCACGTATGTCTTCGCCGGGCAAAATCGCTCGTGTGCAGGGCTGGCATCCGATACTTGGAAAGCCCTTGTCGTGCAGCGGATGATAGGGGATATTATGGGCTTTTACATATGTAACAACTTGATCATCTGTCCAATAAATTAATGGATTTATTTTAATGAGCTGATTGGTTTCGTCCCATTCCACAGCCTGCATCTCAAAACGTGTAACCGATTGCGCCCGGCGCAATCCTGTTACCCAGGCCTGCCTGTCTGCAAGAGCCCTGCGCAGGGGATGGGTTTTCCGAACGGCACAACACAGTTTGCGCTTTTCAATGCTGTCATAAAAAAGATTGATTCCTTTGGAAGCAACCATCTCTTCCACCTCTTTTGCATCGGGAAAATAAACGTGGATATTCACTTTCAGACGGGAATTGGTTCGATCAATCAGATCGTAGGTTTCTGGAAAAAGGCGTCCGGTATCTAAGGTGAAAATGGGCATATCAGGGCAATGAACGGAGATGATGTGGGCAATGGCCTGATCTTCATAACCTAAACTACTTGCAAAACATATTTTGCCGCGAAAATGTTCGTTTACTGTCTTTAGAATTTCTTCCGCAGGCCGATGCTGCAAAGTGTTGTTGAGTTGGATAGCCAGATCTTTCATAAGTTGACGATTTCGTGCAAAAATAACAAACTTGTGCGACTATGGTTCGGCCAGTTGTGCTGCTTTGCTCCGAATCTGATGCTATCTTTGCAAAAAAATCAGGATATGAAAGTGCATTTTATCGCTATTGGCGGAAGCGCCATGCACAATTTGGCCATTGCGCTGCAGCGGAAAGGCGAAGTGATTACTGGAAGTGACGACGAACTTTTTGAGCCCTCGAAAAGCCGACTCGCTGCCTGCGGCCTTTTACCCGCCGAATTGGGCTGGTTTCCCGAAAAAATTACATCCGACCTCGATGCCATCATCCTTGGGATGCATGCCCGTGCCGATAACCCTGAACTTATTGCTGCCCAACAGCTTGAACTTAAAATATACTCTTATCCGGAGTACCTTTACGAACAGTCGAAAATAAAAAAGCGCATTGTCATCGGTGGAAGCCATGGTAAAACTACCATCACTTCCATGATTCTCCATATCCTGAAATATGCGGGAATTGAAGTAGATTATATGGTTGGTGCCCAGTTGGACGGATTCGATGTGATGGTCAGGCTGAGCCATGAGGCGGAATGGATGATTATGGAAGGCGACGAATACCTGACTTCACCCTTAGATCCGCGCCCGAAATTTTTACACTATCGGCCTCATATTGCGCTGATTAGCGGAATTGGATGGGATCATGTGAATGTTTTTCCCGAATTTGACATGTATCTCGACCAGTTCCGGCAGTTTATCTGTGCGATTGAACCGGGTGGAAGCCTCATCTACAATGCCGATGATGACGAAGTGGTACGACTAGCTGAAGAGGCCTCGTGTCATAAAATCCCATACTCCATTCATCCGTTTTCATTGGAAAATGGCGATGTGTTTCTGCAAACTCCTGATGGGCAGGCCGTGAAGCTGCAGATTTTTGGCCGGCACAATCTTGCGAACATCAGCGCGGCTTTGGCCGTAACAAATGTAATGGGTATTTCGTCGCAACTGGCCTACAAAGCCCTGACAGATTTCAAAGGTGCTTCGCGAAGACTGGAGCTGCTCCTGAACAGCAATGGATTAGCCGTTTATCGCGACTTTGCCCACGCGCCTTCAAAAGTGAAGGCAAGCTGCGAGGCTATGCGGCAGAAATACCCTGACCACCAGCTTATTGCCTGTTTCGAACCGCACACTTTCAGCAGTCTCAGCAGTGGCTTTATAGGCCAATACCGCGATGCTTTAGAACAGGCCGATATTGCCGTTGTGTTTTACGATCCTCATGCTGTGAAGCTGAAAAAACTGGCTTTCATGGAAGCCGACACCATCAGGGAAGCATTCAATCATCCGCATCTGATTCTTGTTTCGGATACAGCGGAAATTAAAGAAGCACTCAAACGCGAATGCCGCATTCCAACGGCCATCGTCATGATGAGTTCTGGTAGTTTTGGCGGCATTGATATAAGGCAATTGGCCCAAGAAATTCTCGAATAAAAAAAACCGGCCTTGGCCGGTTTTTTGTTGTTAACTGTTCATTGAAATCAGAAACTCCTCATTCGATTTGGTGAATTTCATGCGTTCCTTCAGAAACTCCATAGCTTCGATGGGAGTCATGTCCGAAAGATGATTTCTTAAAATCCAGACACGCTGCATGGTGTCTTTGTCCAACAGCAGGTCTTCGCGGCGGGTGCTCGACGAAACAATGTCAATGGCAGGCCAGATGCGTTTGTTGGCCAAACGGCGATCGAGCTGAAGCTCCATATTTCCGGTTCCTTTAAACTCTTCGAAAATCACTTCGTCCATCTTGGAGCCCGTATCAATAAGTGCTGTAGCGATGATGGTGAGCGAGCCTCCGTTTTCGATTTTACGGGCTGCACCAAAGAAGCGTTTCGGTTTCTGCAAAGCGTTGGCTTCAACGCCGCCGGAGAGTACCTTGCCCGATGCGGGCGAAACGGTGTTGTAGGCGCGGGCCAAACGGGTGATGGAGTCGAGCAGAATTACCACATCGTGGCCACACTCGGTGAGCCGTTTGGCTTTTTCAAGGACGATGTTGGCAATCTTGACATGTTTTTCGGCAGGCTCATCAAAAGTGGAGGCCACAACCTCGGCCCTCACACTGCGCTCCATATCGGTAACTTCCTCCGGCCGTTCGTCAATGAGCAGGATAATGAGGTAAACCTCAGGGTGGTTTTTTGCAATGGCATTGGCCACTTCTTTCAGCAATACAGTCTTCCCGGTCTTAGGTTGTGCCACTATCAGGCCGCGTTGCCCCTTGCCAATGGGTGCGAAAAGATCCATGATTCGGGTGGACATGGTGCTTTCGGCATGGCTCGTGAGGTTGAATTTCTCTTCAGGAAACAGCGGGGTAAGAAAATCGAAAGGTATGCGATCACGAACCTCATCGGGATGTTTCCCGTTGATGCTGTCCACTTTAATCAAGGGGAAATATTTCTCAATCTCTCGTGGCGGACGGATGGTGCCTTTCGCCATGTCGCCGGTTTTAAGTCCGAAAAGCTTGCCCTGCG
>JBDHYV010000070.1:0-10929 GCA_039811545.1 Bacteroidales bacterium
AAGGAGAAAATTTGTTTCGATAAACAAATCATACCCTATGTTCAAAAAATCAAACAAAGAACCTCAATTGGATGCCTTTGCCAATGTGCCGATGATGTTAGAGAGTATGGCATTAAAGCAATACAATAATCGGGATCATTGGCATAACCAGTTTCATAACCAGGTTATTATGCGCATTGATGAAACAATCTACAAAAGTCTCTATCATAATACCACCGGCGCTCCCAATTCCTCCATCAGAATTTTTAAATTCAGAGTATATTTGAATTCGTCAACCTTGGTGTAGCCATCGGAAGTTCGTTCTGTAAAGCCGGAAGTTGTAGTTTTGCAATATATTTCTATGTCTGTGATATATCCTTCCACCTTTGAAGAAAAGATCGGTTTCACCCAAATCCGCAAGATGTTGGGAAAGCTGTGCATCAGTGCGATGGGGCTCGAAAAAGCCCACAACATTACTTTTTCTGCCGACTGTCCGTTGATTGAACTCAGTCTGGATCAAACCCAAGCCATGATGCGACTCATGGATCAGGGGATGCCCTTTGTCGTGGCCGATTATCCCGACCTGCGCGGGCAACTGCATCACCTTCGCGTTGAAGGCACGGTGATTGAACAGGAATATCTGTTTTTGCTTAAAAGCGGATTAGTCATCGCCCAGCAACTGGTTCGTTTTGCGCAGTCCGAGGCCAGTCAACCGTTTCAGACGCTTCGCGATGTGATTGGCACGCTGAATATTGATAAAAATATAATCAAAGAAATTGAGCGTATCATGGACGATCGGGGCGAGATTCCCGACCGGGCTTCGGATTTGTTGGCCGAGATTCGGCAGGACATCCGTCGGAAACAAGGAACGATTGCACGAAAAATCAGGCAGTTGCTTGGTGAGGCAAAAAGTTCAGGCTGGGCCGACAGCGACGTGGAAGCTACCATCCGTAATGGCAGAATGGTGATTCCTGTTCGCGCTGCCGACAAACGCAAGCTCAGGGGTTTTATTCACGATGAGTCGGCAAGCGGCCAAACCGTTTATATTGAACCAGCCGAAATTTTCGATACCAACAACGAAATCCGAGAGTTAGAATATGCCGAAAAACGTGAGATTCAGCGGATTCTGGCTGTTTTCTCGCAAAACATCCGGCCTCACCTCCCTGTGTTGCTTTTAATTTGGGAAATGATGGGCGAGATTGACCTTATCCATGCCAAAGCCCGGTTAGCCAGAAAAATTGGCGGCCTAAAACCTCAGCTCGACGACCGGCCGGTCTTCAATTGGAAACAAGCCGTACATCCTCTGCTCGAAATAAGTTTGCGCGAACAACACAAAACAACCGTACCCTTAGACCTTTATCTTGATGAGCATCAACGTATTCTGGTGATTTCGGGGCCAAACGCCGGCGGAAAATCGGTCTGTCTGAAAACCACCGGATTGCTGCAATATATGCTTCAGTGCGGATTGATGCCTCCCATGCACCCCGACTCGGTTTGTGGTATTTTTCAACGCATTTTCATTGATATCGGCGATGAACAGTCGCTCGAGAACGATTTAAGCACTTATAGCTCTCACCTGATGCACATGGCCTTTTTTCTGGAAAATGCCAATGCGCACACGCTTTTTCTGATTGATGAGTTCGGCACGGGAACCGAGCCACAGTCTGGAGGAGCCATTGCCGAAGCAGTGCTCGAACAGTTGAACGAAAACAAAGCTTTCGGCCTCATCACCACCCACTATGCCAACCTGAAATTGTTGGCCGACAAGCAATCTGGCATCATCAACGGAGCTATGTTGTTCGACACCAATAGGTTACAGCCACTTTACCTACTCCAGACGGGTAAGCCTGGCAGTAGTTTTGCCTTTGAGATTGCCCGAAAAACAGGGATTCCGGAAAAGGTGTTAGAAAAAGCGGCCACTATCACCGGGTTTTCGCAGCTTAATTTTGAGCAGCAGCTTCAGCAATTGGAACTGGAAAAACGCGAACTTGCCCGCAAACAGCTTGAGTTGCGCGTAGCCGACAACCTACTGAACGAAGTCGTTGAAAAATATCAGCGTTTGCTCCGTCAACTCGAAGAAAAGAAGAAAAGTATCCTGACCGAAGCCGGTCGCGAAGCTAAAACACTGATAGAGAAAGCCAATCGGCAGATTGAGCTGACCATCAAAGAAATTAGGGAAGCCGATGCCGAAAAAGAAAAGACCAGACTGTTGCGGCAAAAACTCCAGAATCAAAAAACGGAATTCGAGAGAGAGGCCGGGCAATTGGCTGAGGCAATGAAAGTTGAACAGCCGGATGAAAGAGAAATCTCCTCTGAGCTCAAGCCGGGTATGATGGTTCGCATCGAAGAGATGGGCATCACCGGTGAATTGGTGTCCATTAATGCCCATGAAGCCGTGGTGGTATTTAACAGTGTGCGGCTACGCACTTCGCCCGAAAAGCTCAGCGCGATGAGCAAGGCCGAGCAGAGGCGTGCTGAACGGCTTACAACAAGAAAAAAAGGCGGTACCTACGCCGACGACATCAACGAAAAAGCCGCACAATTCAGCCTGACCATTGATGTGAGAGGAAAACGCGCGGATGAAGCCCTTGAGCTGATAGGCAAATACCTTGACGAAGCCATGCTGCTCAGCATCAAGGAGGTGAGTATTTTGCACGGGAAAGGCAATGGCATATTGCGTCGCGTGATTCGCGAAATGTTAGCCAACACCAAAGAGGTAAACAAGTTTGAAGACGCCACTTTAGAAACCGGCGGACATGGCATCACAAGGGTAAAGCTCAGATAATCAGAGGCCTCAGCACTCAGTCAATTCCGCTGAAATGCTTCATAAACTGAACCCTTTCGTAGGCTGCCGAATTTTCGGAAGGTTTCACACTCATGCGTCCGACAAACTGATTGAGACTCTGGAATTCGTGTCTTTCCATCCATTCGCGGATCTCATTGTTCATGATTTCTATTTCGCGGAAACCTTTTTTATAAAGCACCGAAGCCACCTGCACAGCTTTGGCCCCTGCCAGCAATTGTTTTACAGCCGATTTTCCATCGTGACAACCTGTGGAGGCTGCAATATCGCAAGAGATTTTAGCCGACAACATGGCCACCCATCGCAGTGATGTGGCCAATTCGGCCGGGCTACTGAACACATGAGCCGGTCGGAGCTCGAAATGTTCAATATCAATATCCAGCGAATAAAAACGGTTGAATAAAACCAATCCTGACACACCGGCCCACGACAACTTAACCGCAGTTTGCGCCAAAGCTGAAAAGTAATGGCTGATTTTGAGACTCACCGGAATCTTCACTTTCTGTAAAACCTTGGAAGCCACATCAAAATAAACAGCTTCGTTTTGTTCAGAGGAACGGTTAACATCGGAAGGCAAAACAAAAACATTCAGCTCAATGGCGTCAGCACCAGCATCTTCCATGCGTGACGCAAAATCAACCCATTCGCTCGAAGTAAGACAGTTGATGCTGGCAATGACAGGAATATTCACTGCCTTTTTACTTTCACGAATCAATTGAAGGTAGTTTTCAACATCATTTGAGCGTGTATAATTGCGGATATAATCCTCTGCTTCAGGATAATGCATCCCGATATTTCCATAATGCAATGTATGATCAGCCTGATGCATGATCTGCTCTTCAAACAGCGACTTCAACACCACGGCTCCTGCCCCAAATGAAGCAGCTTCGCGAATATTTTCGACAGAATTTGTAAGTCCCGAGCTGCCGACAATGATAGGGCTCTTGAGTTTCAGACCCATATAAGAAGTTTCAAGGCTAACCATAACGTCAAATTTTTAAACGGTTGATGATGTAAAATTAACGTAAAATTGTGCAATGACAACAGGATTCATTGAACAAAATTAATTGACGAAAATTCACTTTGACAACTCAGCTAACCTCTCAAAGTCGAGCAATAACATGTTCATTTTTTATCCGTTAGACCCATTTTGTGAAATATTTGTGAACAAAGAGATGTTAGCAAATAAGACGAGCGATAGTACAATACAAGACACAAAACATGTACTTTTGAGCGCGATAGCCACCAATTGTGTAAAGCAGACAGTACAGGTAATTTTCGTCAACCGGATTATTATCAACATTTCATTTGAAATTGTCTTTCATCAACTATCTCATTGAATAAAAGGCAATTACAAATGCAGTAAAAACAAAAAAACACCATGAGGCAAATTGCCGGCGCGGTCATTTTAATTCTGTTCGGGCTTTTGGTTCATCTGCCCATCCTGAGTTTTGCACAACCTGTCATCATCGGGCAGCCGGCTGATACAGCCGTTTGTATAGGTGGCAATGCCCATTTTGCGGTGCTTGCCGTGAATGCCGTAACTTATCAATGGCAAGAAAACGATGGCGTTGGCTGGTACAACATCAACAGTTCAATCACTTATGCCGAAGGATTTACTACACCACTTCTTAAAATCCATGATGCAAACTTAGGTTTGAACGGCTATCAATACCGGTGTGTGGTGAAAGACGGCAGTAATCAAAGTGCGGTTTCGGGTTCTGCGGTGCTGGGTGTGAATGAGCCACCCATTATCACGCTGAATCCTCAGGATCAAACCGTCTGTAAAAACGAGCTGGCTCTCTTCACTATAAATGCTTTATATGCTGATAGTTACCAATGGCAGGAGAGTGTTGGTTCGGGCTGGATCAACATCACTGACGATGCTTTTTATTCAGGTTCAACAACCCCTGTTTTGAGTATTTTTACCACTACGGGGATGAATGGTTTCCGTTACCGATGTCGTGTGATCAATGGAAACTGTCCTGAGATTTCGACTTTTGCCCGTTTGTTTGTCAACCCGACTCCTACCCTGCAAAACGTTACCGGCGGAGGCTCCTATTGTGCCGGAGGTCAGGGTCTTCCCATCGGTCTTAGTGGTTCCGAAACAGGGATTGCCTATCATGTTTACCGCAACGATTCTCCAACAGGCATAGTGGTTTCAGGCAATGGTCAATCCATTAGTTTCGGCACATTCACGCAAGCCGGCACTTATTCGGTGGTTGCCATCAACGGCTCGACTGGTTGTTCCATTCCCATGCTCAACACCGTGAAAATCATTGTGAATCCGCTTCCTCTGCCACAAACAGTCATGGGGGGTGGCAGCTATTGCGAAGTTAGTCAGGCACCAGAAGTGTTTCTTTCGTCATCGGAGATTGGGATTCATTATCAGCTATTAAAAAACGGACAACCCACGGGCAGCATTCAGCAAGGCACGGGTTTCACGCTTAATTTCGGCACACAAGCCGAAACCGGCTTTTATACCGTTTCGGCCACCAACCCCATGACCCTTTGCAGCGCACAGATGATCGGCAATGCGCAAGTGATTCGTCATCTTCTTCCTCAGGTTTCGGCCGGTGCCGACCAATCAATTGCTCAAGGAACACAAGCCACGCTGAATGCTCAGGTTAGCGGCAGCTCAAACTATTTTTATCAATGGCAGCCTGCTGCTTACGTTCAGAATGCGCAACAGGCTGTTACAAAGACCATCCCTCTATATCAAACCCGCATCTTTACTGTTACGGCCAGAGATCTGGTTTCGCAATGCCAGAGTGCTCCCGACAGCGTCAGGGTAGTGGTTACGGGTGGACCATTGCAACTGAGCCTTTCGGCCAGCCAAAACGCGCTCTGTCCGGGTACAAATATTTTCATCACCTCCAATGCGAGTGGCGGAACCGGCATTTATAGCTACAACTGGGTCTCTAATCCACCCGGCTACAGCTCGAATCAGGCCGAAATCAATGTCAGTCCGATCCAAACCACCACCTATACCCTCACCATCAACGACGGAAACGCCACACTCACCAAATCCATCACCCTCACGGTGTTCGCCTTGCCACAGCTTTTTGAGCTCATCGGAGGCGGCAACTATTGTAGTGGAGACCCCGGTCTTTCCATCATCCTTCAAGGTTCGCAACCTGCTTGTTCGTATCAGCTTTTGCGCAACGGCAACCCAGTTTTGAGTAAAACCGGCACCGGAAGCCCAATCAATTTTGGTCAGTTTACCGATGCGGGCACATACAGCGTTGAAGCTACCAAAACCGATGGCGGATGTTCGGCAACCATGACAGGCAATGTTACAATCAGCAATTTTTTGAAGCCGTTGGCCAATGCCGGACCGGAACAATTGATACAGCAGGGCGGGACTGCCCTTCTGCAAGGTTCGGCAAGCGGTGGTTCGGGAAATTATGCTTATTCCTGGACACCAACGCAATACCTGATCAACCCGACATCGGCAAACGCAGCCACAGTACCGCTGACTTCCACAAAACAGTTTCAGCTTGTGGTTGGCGATGTGGTTTCCGGCTGTATAAGTCAGGCTGCACAAACAGTTGTTTTCGTGAGTGGCAGTCCGGTTTTGCAAGTTCAGATTACAGCCAGCAGCACAAATATCTGTTCTGGTGAGCCGGTGCAGCTTACAGCCTTAGCCGGCGGCGGAACAGGCAACTACGCCTTCGCTTGGAGCTCTCAGCCATCAGGTTTCAGTTCAGATGTATTTAATCCAAACATATCGCCCGACATCACCACCATTTATACTGTTACTGTTAGCGACGGGCTGTTGAGCACCAGTGCCCAAATCACCATCACAGTGAGGCCAAAGCCTGGCGTTTTTCAGATTTCAGAAGGCGGTAGTTTTTGTTCTGGCGGTGCCGGTCTCGAGGTACAACTTTCCGATTCTGAGCCGAATGTGTTTTACAGTTTATTAAAAAATGGTGTTGAAACAGGGCAAATTCGTCAAGGGACAGGCGATGCGATCAGTTTTGGTTTTCTTCAGGAAAACGGCAGCTACGGCATCAAGGCATTCAGTCCGGTTTATCTATGTGGAAGCCTCATGCAGGGTCAGGCTAACATTCAGGCTATTCCGATTCCGGTGGTTGATGCCGGCCCCGACGTTACGGTACCATACAACACAACCCATTTGCTCACCGCTACGGCAAGCGGCGGTTCGGGCGGATATTCTTTCCACTGGGAGCCTGCTTCATTGGTGGTCAACCCCGATGCAGCCTCTACCCTCAGCAGGCCACTCACAACGACCAGCCTGTTTTATACCACAGCGACCGATACCGAAAGCCATTGCATAAGCCTCCCCGATCAGAAAAAAGTGTTTGTTACAGGAAACGCGTTAAGCGTAGAGATTCATGCCGAATCGGGCAGCATTTGTCTTGGAGAAACGCTCAGTTTAGAGGCGATAGTCAGCGGTGGCACAGGTAGTTACACCTATTACTGGACTTCGGAACCCGAAGGATATTATGGCAATGAGCCTATGCTGAACGTTCAGCCACTGCAGACCACGAAATTCAACATCGTTGTGAATGACGGCCTTCAGACCTCAACTGCCTCGTTTGTTCTGAACGTTAAAAGTTTGCCCGAATCCTTTGCCCTCACGGGTGGCGGAGCACTTTGCAACCCCGAAAGTTATCTTCCGGTTGGGCTTTCAGGCTCGCAGAACGGCGCACAATATCAACTCTTTATCAACGGAAGCCCAGCACTCACCCTCGTTGGAACCGGCGCAGCTTTGCAGTTTGGCTTGTTCAATGCCAACGGCGAATACAAGGTGAAAGCGAGCTATCCAAACAACAGTTGTCCGGTTTGGATGGATGGACAGACTGTGATCAGCAGTTCGGGACAGGTTGTGGCCGAAGCCGGACCAGACAAAACAGTGATTCAGGGCGGCCAGACTACGCTGGATGCTCAGATCGTGGCCGGAGACGGAGCCTACACTTTCACATGGAGTCCGGCACATCTGCTCATCAACCCACAGGAGATTCAGCCGCAAACAAAAGCACTTCAGCAAACAACGGTCTTCAAACTGACCGTCTCGGGCACAGGAAGTCATTGCCCACCCTCGGTTGATTTTGTTACGATTTTCGTTCAGGGAAGTCCGTTGCAGATTGATATACAATCGGTTGACCCTGCAGTTTGTCCAGGGCAGCCTATTCGGTTATTGGCATTGGCAAGCGGTGGTAATGGCAACTATTCCTATTCCTGGGCATCACAACCCTCGGGACACAGCTCCAGCTCGGCCAATCCCATTTTTTACCCGACTGAACCTACTCTGTTCACCGTAACAGTAAACGATGGAACTCAAGTGGTAAGCAAAAGTTTATTGATCAATACTTTTCCCACTCCCACAGCGTATCTACTCAGCGGAGGCGGCAGCTTCTGCGGGACAGACGAAACGGCTGTTATTCAGCTCAATGGGTCGGAACAAGGTGCGAGTTATCGGCTTTTCAAAGACAACTACCCCACTCCTTATGTCATTCAGGGAAATGGCAACCCTCTCAGTTTTGGAATGACAGGCGGGCAATCAGGGATTTACACAGTCGAGGCCAGAAACAGCCAACAATGCAGTCAGAAGATGAATGGGGCAGCAACGGTGGTTTTTGTTTCCAGGCCAATCGTGGTGGCCGGCCCCGACCAATTGATTGCAGCAGGAAACACAGCTCAACTGATGGCAGAGGCCGGAGGCAGCAGCGGTCCATTTTCGTGGCAATGGTTGCCGGCAGCTTTTCTGACAAATCCCAATATGCAGTCAACCAGTACTATACCGCTGATGGCATCGCGAATTTTTACTGTTAATACTACCGATCTCAATAGCGGATGCGCCAGCTTTCCCGACAGCACTTTTGTAACTGTAACCGGTAATGCGCTCAATGTTTCTATCGAAGCAGTTTCATCCAACGTATGTCGTGGCAGTGAGCTAAGTCTCACCGCTTTGGCAGGCGGCGCAAGCGGCAATTACAGCTACATTTGGAAAGACCCCGACGGGGTTGTGATTGGCAACCAACGCTCCATTGCCCTTTCGGCGACAAAATCGGGCTTCTATTCTGTAAGTGTGTTAGATGGGAGTCAGACAGCAAGCGCACAGCTCGAAATTGCCCTCTTAGACAGCCCACAACTTTTCAATTTTTCGGGAGGAGGCTATCTGTGTCAAGGTGTTACAAGCTTGAATGCCACCTTGGAAGATTCTGAGATGGGCATCGAATATCAGCTTCGATGGAATGAGAATCAACTTATTGCCATCCAGTACGGGACGGGAAATCCTTTGTCTTTCAATCAATTGATTCAAGAAGGCAATTATACGGTTGTGGCACGTAAACCCGAAAATTCGTGTACGAGTGTCATGCCGGGTGAAGTATCGGTCATTTCAACGGCTCCTATCAGCATCATCCTACCTGAGTTTCAAACCATCTGGCAAGGGCAGCAGGCGCAACTTTCGGCAGCTGTTAGGGGGGGGTCCGGCAGTTTTAGCTATCAATGGGAACCCTCAAATCTCGTTGAAAACCCACAGTCGCTAGTCACAAAAAGTGTAGTTTTGGCCGGAAACACAATTTTCACCCTGACGGTAACCGATCTGACAACGGCTTGTACGGTGTCTAAACAGCAGTTCGTTTTGATTCAAAGCAACAGCCTACATCTTCAGCTAAGCAGCGATCAATCAACGGTTTGCCCCGGATATCCCACGCGATTATATGCTTTAGTGAGTGGCGCTTATGGCCCGGTGAGCTATGAATGGAGTTCAAACCCTGCGGGTTTTCATTCCACAGTATTCAATCCGGTTGTGGAGCCGGTTGTGCCGACCACCTATTATATTACGGTCAATGATGGTCATTTCATGCTTACCGACAGCATCCGTTTAACGACCAAACCGGCTCCAGCCGACTTTTTGGTGAGTGGTGGCGGAGCCATCTGCTCAGGCAGTACGGCTGTAACCGTTGATCTTTCAGGCTCAGAAAACGGGACAGAATACTTCCTGATGCGCAACGGATATTCAACCGGACAATCGCTTCAGGGCAACGGTAGCGCGTTAAGTTTCGGAAATATCACTCAAGCCGGTCAATACACCGTGAAAGCCATCATGCAATCCAGCGGATGCCTTGCTTGGATGAGTGGTTTTGCCACGGCAAATCTTTTCCCCAATCCTATAGCTGATGCCGGAGCTGATCAGATGATCTCTTCAGGTCAGACGGCCATCCTCGAAGGCACAATCAATGGTGGCTCAGGATTTTACAACTACAACTGGAATCCTTCGTACTTAACCCTCTCGCCTCACACGGCCATCACACCGACTCAGTCATTAAACGCGAGTACCGTCTTTTATTTTCATGGAAGCGACCAGCAAAGCGGTTGCGCAAGTTCACCGGATACCACCCTTGTTGTGGTAACAGGCGGTTCAGTTACCGTGAACATTTTGCCCAACCCGGCTGTGATTTGTCAGGGTGAATCCATCACTCTTACGGCTGTTCCGGGAGGAGGCAGCGGAAATTACAGTTTCATCTGGCGTGGGAGCAATGGTGAGGTGCTCGGCTACGGGCAGCAGCTCAGTCTGACCCCTGAAATCTCTGTTCAGGTAACGTTGGAGCTCACCGATGGTCAGAATATAGCTCAGAGTCAGGCCGATATTCAGGTGATTGCCTTGCCTCAAATGATGAATATAACCGGTGGAGGCGTCATCTGCGGTAATAGTCAGGGCGTCGAAGTCGGGCTTGAACAAAGCGAGCCTCAGGTTGCCTACACGCTTTTCCGAAATGTAAATCAATCAGTGATGACGGTGATTGGGACGGGCGAACCCTTAGTTTTTGGCACTTTCGCACAAAGTGGTCTTTACACCTCAAAAGCGTTCACCGATACACATGGCTGTGCTGCCATGATGGCCGGTTCGGCTGTTGTCCAGCAACATCCGGCACTTGTGGCTGATGCCGGCCCCGATAGGAGCATTGTTTCGGGCAGCAGCGTTCAGCTTGAGGGCACGGTTTACAATGGTTCGGGCGATTATTCTTTCAACTGGCAGCCGGCCAGCCTGCTACTCAATCCCGGTTCGGCACAACCAATCAGCCATCCACTTGACAAAAGCGTGATGTTCGAACTTCATGTTACTGACAATCAGACCACCTGTCAGGCACAGGATCAGGTTTATGTATTTGTCG
>JBDHYV010000071.1:0-10824 GCA_039811545.1 Bacteroidales bacterium
ATGAATTTTATGTGATTCATTTTCAAGCGATTGAAAATCATTTTTATACCAAATTCATAAAGCGTCAGAAGTCAGGAAAGAGCTGGTTTGTCATTTGAAGCACGATATTTCTGCCAGCTTTGTCAGTCTGTCAATATCAGAAGTGGTTTACACACGCATTTTTTTTGGGTTGATTTTTTTGGAGCAGAGCCGCTTGTCATTTCCTCATGCCCGAATCAATTGGTTTATCCAAAAGCATATCCCCACATATAGCGGATAAATAAATAGGTTAGAATCACCGAAACGATGTTGATGACAAAGCCGGTTCGAGCCATCTGGCTGATAGTAAGTTTTTCGGAGCTAAACACAATTGCGTTGGGAGGTGTGGCCACTGGAAGCATAAAGGCACAGGAAGCCGAGATGGCCGCACCGGCCAGTAAAGGCACCGCATCAAGCCGGAGCGAATGGGCTAGGGTAACAAGGATGGGCAGCATAATGCTGGCTGTGGCCGTGTTGGACGAGACTTCGGTAAGAAAATTAATACTCAGAAATACGATGAGCATGATGAGGCCTGCCGGTAAAAAATCAAGACGGGCAAACAGGCTTCCCATCCAGCCCGTGAGGTTGGTCGAAGAAAAACCTTTGGCAATAGCTAATCCCGCGCCAAAAAGAATGAGGATAGACCAGGGTAGCCGGCTGGCTGTCTTCCAGTCGAGTAGGCGTTCGCCCTTTTTGCCTGAGGGCAAAACCAATAGCATCATAGCTCCGAATATCGCAATCAGGGTGTCGTCTAAGCGCGGAATCCAACGGTTCCAGATAAATGTGCGGGTGATCCACAAAAACGCCATACCGGCAACAACCAGCAATACCCTTTTCTCGGCTGTCGTCATCGGAGATAAGGGTTCAAATTGCAACACAGATTCATTGTCTTGTTTCGCCAAACGAAATCCGGCAAGATAAATCCAAACCAAAAAGAGCAAAAGGGCCGAGAAAGGAACGCCAAAGAGCATCCAGTGGAAAAATGAAATCTCAAACCCTAAGGAACTTTTGGCAACTCCCGCCAAAATGATGTTAGGCGGAGTGCCAATGAGCGTGGCCATGCCACCAATAGACGAGGCATAGGCGATGCCCAACATGATATTGCGCGAAAAAGGCTGTTTCGATTGAAAATGGTCAACCACCGACATGCCGATAGGCAACATCATGATGGCAGTAGCCGTATTGGAAATCCACATCGAGATGAAAGCCGTTGCAATCATGATTCCCAGCAATACTTTTTTCTCGTTCAGACCCACAAAGCCAATAATTTTGAAAGCAATCCGACGGTGCAGATTCCATTTTTCGATGGCTAACCCCATCACAAATCCACCTAAAAAAAGATAAATGAAAGGATTGCCGTAAGAACTCGTCGTCTCCTCGACCGAAAGTGCCCCCGATAACGGAAACAGCAAGATGGGCAGCAATGAAGTAACCACTAAATCAACAGGTTCGGTGATCCACCACAGCGCAATCCAACTCGTACAGGCTAACACAGCCCGCCCAGCATCGGAAAGCCCTTCGACAGGCAAAGAATAAATCAAAAAAAACAACGCTGGCCCTGCAACAAGAGCCGATAGGTTTTTTGCACGATGTAAATGGTTCATCATGATGAGTTTTTGGAGCCTTAAACCTCACAAATTTAACATCAAATGAACAGGGAGTGAAACGACTGTCCTGATTTTTTAATTTTTTCAAAAAAATCTTTCATTTTATGGCCGAGCCGCTTTGCCCCCACATCAAATTGTGAAGCCCGCTCTAAAACAGGCCGCATAAGGCCTGTCTTCATACAAAGAAGTGCTTCTTAAGCGCAACTCTTTTAAAATGATGTAGTTAAAATGGATTGAAAATAGCTTGGCAAGCTGTCAGAATCCATAAAAAACCCATCTGGCTGTCTGTCAGGGAAATGACATCCTGCTTTTTGATGCTATAGCTGCATATCCGGGCAAGAGCCTGACGATTGAAGGCATCAATTATGGATAAAATCAGGGCATTACACCCGGTATCATGAATGTAGATGAACTTTATGTCCACTTTCAGTAGCTCCAATGGCCTCTCAGGTAATGCAAGGAAGAACCGAACAAATCATCATTTTTCTTCTTGAGATGCAACAACGAATTATCTCGCATCAGCCGGTAAACTTTGTGCTTGGATATCTCATAGCCTTGCTGGTTTAACTAAAGTGTGCCTTTAAGACATTCATAATCAACAATATTCATATCAAGCAATTCTTTGATTAACTCTACCCGTTCGTGATTGGTTACCGTGCTGCCATTGGTCATGTCGGTATGGACACTTGACTTCAATCCTGATCAGCCTCCTTGATGATGGCCGGTTTTTCTGTTCGCTTTCATCTGGCCCTTTCCCGGTGGAAGTTCATGGGGCAACAAATTGACGAGAAAGCGCGCTTCTGCAATTTTTTGGCCTGATATTTGCCATCTTTGCAGAACCGAAAAGTGAGAGTCCGTCCAACAACATCAAAACATAGAATTGTCATGCACACAAAACCTTCTATACTTCTCATCCTCATTTCCATAATGCTACATCTACATCTTGGGGCACAGGAGCCCGATTACGCCCAACTCTGGAAAAAGGCACTTAAAGCCGCTGATGATGGGCTGCCGAAGACGGCCTTTGAAATTGCAGATGCCATCCGAAACAAAGCTTTGAGCGAAAAAAACAATACTGAGTTTATTCGCGCTCTGCTGTTCCAGTCGGGGCAGATGGCCTCTTACGAGGAAAATCATTTGTCAAAAGCCATCATTAAGGCCCAAGAACAGCTTCCGCTTCTTGACAAGCCGTCGGCAGCACTCATGCACTCCCTCATTGCCGAGATGTATTGGTTCTATTATCAGCAAAACCGCTATCAGATCCTCGACCGGGAGGCGGTTTCATCGCTGCCGCCTCCAACTGATTTGCGTGAATGGGATGCCTCTCATTTTCGTAACACGATCTCATATCATTATGAACAGAGTCTGAATGCACAATCGGCAATGGATACCATTGCGCTCGAACATTGGCGCGACATTCTCGAAAGTACTGATAAAGAACAGTTTGTGCTTCAGCCCACACTATTCGACTTCGTTGCAGGGCGCGCACTCAACTATTATCGCAACCGGGATGCTGCCCTAGGCAATGTGGCTGCCGACAAGCCTAATCTGCCGGAAAGCGTATGGACTCCGCTCGCCTCATTTGTGGCCTCAAACCTCCCCTTTTCATCAGACCAAAACCTTCAGGAGTTGCGGCTGATTAAGAAACTCTTGCTTTCCAACCTGCGAAGCGGCCATCTGACGGCTTTATTGTACAATGATATTCAGCGCTTTAACTTTCTTAAAGACTATGCAAGCAACAATCCTAAAACCGATTCCATCTATTTTGCTGCATTGGGCGAGCTTCAAGAGGCTTACTCTGAACATGAAGCCAGTGCATTGGTGGCGGCAGCACGGGCTTCATTTTTGATTGGGAACGAAAATGTTGAGCAGAACAATTTTGCACAAGCTTTAAAAATCTGCGATCAGGCCATTGAAGCCTGGCCTCAAAGTCGCGGCGCAAGCCAGTGCCGGCAGTTGAGCGAGACAATCAGGGCCAAAGAACTCAGCATCACCGTTCAGCGGGTGGTGTTGCCAGCACGCCCCATCGCCCTGCGCATGAGCTATCGCAATGTAACAGACCCCTCATTCCGTATTGTCAGCATCAGCAGCAGCACCCTTACGCGCATCATGGAACTGCCTGACGAAAACATGCGCCTTCAGGCTTTGGTCAATCTGAATCCGTTGGTGGAGAAAAATATGTCGCTGCCTTTTGAACCCGACTATCGCCAACATTCAACCATCATTGATCTGCCGCCCCTTCCCCCTGGGCTTTACCTGCTTTTGGCTTCCGACACCAAACAGTTCAACACGGGCGGTATCACCACTTTCCTCACATTTCAGGTAAGCCGGCTTTCGTTTATCAGTCGCAAAAATGGCAGCGATAACTTGTTTTTCCTGCTCGACAGGGAAAGCGGGAAACCCGTTGCCAAAGCGCAAATCCGTGTGATGGGACGCGAATACGATTACCGAAAACGGCAATTCAACACCATCGAAAAAATACGCCTTGTTACCGACAGCAAAGGCTCGTTTCAGTTTGGCCCAGAACAGATCAACGACCAACGTCAGGCTTATTTCATCGAGGCTTATGATAGAACCGACACTCTTTTTAGCGATAACTATTTCGATGTCAACGTTTTGACGGCTACAGAACGAGAACAACAACGCAGTTGGTTCTTCACCGATCGCAGTATTTATCGTCCGGGACAAACGGTATATTTCAAAGGGATCTCCCTCAAGCGTAAGGGCAATGGCCCCTGGCAAACCGTGAACGAAGCTTCCACGCGCCTGAAATTTTTCGATGCGAATGGCAGGGAAGTCCAGCAGATCGAACGCGTCAGCAACCACTGCGGCTCGTTTGAAGGCAGCTTTACTATCCCACAAAATCAGCTTCCGGGCATCTGGCGCATCGGCAACGAAGCCGGCTCCACCACCATCGAAGTGGCATCGTACAAAAGACCTTCGTTTGAAGTGAGCCTCAAAATCGGCGGACAACAATACCGCTTAGGTGAGAACGTAAACGTGGAAGGAAAGGCAAAGGCTTTTGCCGGCTATTCGCTCGACAGCGTCAGGGTGAGCTACCGCGTGCTGCGAAGTTTGGTGATGCCTTATCGCGGGTATTGGTGGTTGCCACCTTACAAACAGGACAAAATTGTCGTGGCACAGGGAAGCCTGCAAACCGACAGAAAAGGGGATTTTAATCTCCGCTTCGATGCCCTTGGTGGCGAAATGAAGGAACTGCCCTTTCAGCTTTATAACTTTGAGGTGATTGCCGATGTAACCGACCGCAACGGCGAAACACAAAGCACCACCCTCAACCTTTCCATTGGCAATCAAGCACTGTTTTTTGAGACAACCTTACAGGAAGTTGCCGACATAACGGAAATCAGCAAACAGACCCTCAGCCTCTACAATGCCCAACATCAAAGTGTGGATGCCGAAGTCAACATCCGAATCAGCCTGATTGAGCCCAACAAACGTATTCTCAGAAAACCGATCTGGGAAGCCGTTGACCGCCAGTTTATCCCGAGCGGGAAGTTGCAGCAATTGTTTCCATACGATGAATTTGAGGTCAATGAGAAAGGAATAGAGCGGCCATCTACGACCATCTGGACAGGCAAAAAACTCGTGCTGAGTCAGTCGGCTCTATTCCCCGAAAGTGCCACACAATGGCCTGCCGGCGAATACCTCTTAGAGCTGAAGGCTCAAGATGCCTATGGGAATGAAGTTACTTATACCCAGCGTTTTGAACTGTTCAACAAAAAGAAATCAGTCATGCCGGTTAAAGCCCTCGGCTGGGCTCATCTGAGTCAAAACACGGCTCAACCTGGCGACACCGTCTTCTTCTTTGTTGGTTCAGCCGAGACCGGAAACAGGGTGTTGGCCGAAATCCGTTCGTCGGATAAAATTATCTATTCCAAGTGGTTGACCATCAGCAATAAATTGAAATCAATCCCCTTGGTGATCACTGAGGATATGCGCGGAAAACTCAGTTTTGAAGCTGTTTTTATTCGTTACAACAGTCTGAACAACATAGCCGTAGAGCTCAATATTCCGTTCGACAACAAAAAACTTGAAGTCAATCTCCAAACCCATCGCGACCGGCTGATACCCGGCAGTTCGGAAACTTGGACAATAGCGGTGAAAGACCTGACCGGCAAAGGCAGACAGGCCGAAGTGCTGGCCTCCATGTATGATGCCTCGCTCGATGTTTTTGCACCGCACAACTGGTCGTTCGATGTTTTGCCCTGGACATCACTTCCCCGGCCCTGGTCGGCCGACAATGGCTTTATGCCCGAATCAGGCACCCTGCTTTCGTCCTATCCCTATCCCGAACAGAGCGGTTGGTGGCCGGCCACACCCGAGATCAACTGGCATGGGTTAAACCTCAATCGTTATGGCTATGGCCGACCCATGCCATTGATGGCAAAAACAGCCCTTGCCGAGGGGATGCAGCGCGATATGTTGTTATCGGCAGACGATGCGGCAGAAAAAAACGGCCCGATTACACCGGCTACACCGCCAGCGGCTACATTGAGCTATCTTCGCGACGATTTCCGTGAAACAGCCTTCTTCTACCCACAGCTTCAGACCGATTCGCTGGGAATTGCAAAATTCAGTTTTCGTCTGCCCGATGCCCTTACCCGCTGGAAGCTCCTGCTTTTGGCACACAACAACGAGCTGCAGAGCGGCCTGAACCAAACGGAAATCACCGCATCGAAGATTTTGATGGTTGTGCCTAATCTGCCGCGTTTTTTCAGACAAGGCGACACGGCTTTTATTGCCGCCAAAATTGTCAACACTTCGGAAGAAACGCTTTCGGGCATTGCCAGATTTCATATCAGCGATGCGGCAACCGGAGCTGCGCTGGCAAAACCCGAAACCAACGACAAAGCCTTTCTCAACCTCAAAGGTGGTGAAAGCATGGTGGTGCAGTGGCCCATTGTTATTGACGGAAACAATCCTTTGCTCAATGTGAACCTCAGTGTTACGGCCGGCACTTTCAGCGACAGCGAGGCCAATGTCATCCCTGTGCTTCCTGCGGGTGTTACCATCACCGAAGCCCAAGCCCTTTTCGTTCCGGCCAACACCACCAAAACTTTCGCCATTCAAGGTCTCGGCCAGGCCGGAAATCAGCTCCTGCGGCTCGACATCGTTTCTAACCCTATCTGGTATGCCCTGCAAGCACTTCCCTGGCTCGAACAGAAAGAACACGAAAACAGCGACCAGATTTTCTATCGTTTCTATGCCAACAGCCTTGCAGCGCATATCGCCTCAAGCCTCCCCGAAACGATGAAGATCATCCGAATCTGGCAAAACCAGCAACCCAAAGCCCTGCTCTCGAAGCTCGAGAAAGACGAACACCTTAAATCAGTTCTCCTCTCCGAAACTCCCTGGGTGTTTGAGGCGGCCGACGAAACCCGCCAGCAGCAACAGATTGCGCTCCTTTTCGACCTCAACCGCATGAGCTACGAAAAAGAACAGATGCTCGAAAAACTAAGAGAGCAACAGCTCCCCGATGGCGCGTGGGGATGGTTTCCGGGAATGCCCGGCAATCGCAACATCAGCATACAGATTGTGGCCGGAATGGCCCGGCTGGCGCGGATAGGAGCCTATGAAGCTGATAATGCTGTACTCAACACCATTCTGAAAAAAGCTGTTGGATTTTTGGACCAGGAAGTACAGATTGACTATGATCGCATGATGGCCAAAAACAGTCTGAAAAATTATGCTTTGACCGATTTCCATCTCCAATATCTTTATACCCGCAGTCTGCTTTCTCCGATATTGCGGAATCCGGCTTCGTCGGAGGTTTGGTCGTTTTTGTTTGGCCATGTAACTACCGACTGGAAAAAATTGAGCATTGACAATCAGGCAATTGCAGCCATTGTTTTGTTTAGCAATGGGAAAGCCGAAGTCGCTCGACAGATTGTTGCCTCGTTGAAAGAAAAATCCCTTTACGACCCGTTGCAGGGCAGATGGTGGAAAACCGAGCTTCATGCCGGGGGCGGCCACGGCCTCATCGGCACACAGGCACTTCTCATCGAAGCGTTTGAGACCATTTCGGGCGATAAAAACTTTACCGATGGCCTACGGCAATGGTTGCTCCTCCACAAACAGACCAACCGCTGGGAAACAAGCCGCGCCACCGCCGAAGCTGTTTATGCCCTGCTCCTTGAACCGGGGAAATACCCGACCGAAGGGCAGCAAGCCGTAAAAGTCGTGCTTGGCACAAAGCCTCTCGCAATGGGTGAGGCCGAAGCCGGAACCGGATATGTGTCGAAACAATGGGCCGGAAACGACATCACACCGTCGCTCAGCCCTATTACCCTCGAAAATCCCAATCCGGCTATGGCCTGGGGGAGCGTTTTCCGTCAGTTCATTGTGCCTATTGATCAGGTGAAATCTTCCTCCTCGCAGATTGGTGTGAGCCGTCAGCTCTTCATCGAAAAGGCGGGGCAGCCCCGGCAAATATTGATACCGGTTGCCGAAAACCAGATACATATCGGCGATCGCGTTCGCATACGGCTCATCATCGAGACTGACCGTGAGATGGAGTTTATGCACCTGAAAGACTATCATGCCGCTGCTTTTGAACCGGCCGAAACCCTTTCGGGCTACCGGACGGCAGGCAACGCCGGCTTTTATCAGGCTGTGAACGACATGAGCACCGATTTCTTTTTCGGCTATCTGCCCAAAGGCAAATATGTGATTGAATACACCCTGATTGCCACGCACGAAGGCAGTTTTGCCAATGGCTATGCCAACTTCCAAAGCTTCTATTCACCGGCATTTTCGGCTCACAGCCAGGGCGATAGGGTTGTGGTTGTGCCTTAAATCAAAAAAATCCCCCCGAACGTTCGGGGGGATTTTTTGATACGCATCAAGCCAAAAAGCATATTAGTCTTTTGGGGCAGCCACTTTAGCCACAAGGAATTCCCTGTTCATTCTGGCGATGTTGGCCACCGAGATTTCTTTCGGACATTCGGCTTCGCAGGCGTAGGTGTTGGTACAGTTGCCAAATCCAAGCTCATCCATTTTGGCCACCATCTTCTGTACCCTTTCTTTTGCTTCAATTCGGCCCTGAGGCAGGAGGGCAAACTGCGATACTTTTGCAGCGACAAAAAGCATGGCACTGGCGTTTTTGCAGGCAGCCACACAAGCTCCACAGCCGATACAAGCTGCGGCATCCATGGCCAGGTCGGCATCGCGTTTTGGAATAGGGATGGCGTTGGCATCAGGAACGCCGCCAGTTCTGACTGAGACAAAACCTCCGGCCTGAATTATAGTATCGAATGAACTGCGATCCACCATCAGATCTTTGATTACCGGAAATGGCCTGGCTCTCCAGGGTTCGATGGTGATAGTTTCGCCGTCCTTAAAACGACGCATGTGCATCTGACAAGTGGTGATGCCGCGGTCGGGACCATGAGGACGCCCGTTGATGTATAAGCTGCACGCACCACAGATACCTTCGCGGCAGTCGTGATCGAAGGCCACAGGGTCTTCGCCTTTCACCACCAAATCCTCATTGAGGACATCGAGCATTTCGAGAAAAGAAGAGTCGGCCGAAACATTATTGACTTTGTAATTGACAAATTTTCCATTGTCATTGGCCGAGGCCTGCCTCCATATTTTTAGTGTTAAATCCATAGCTTTCTGTATTTATCTTGTTGAAGATGCATTATTTATAGTTACGCTGTTTCACTTCGATATACTCAAACACCAAAGGCTCTTTGTGCATCAGTGGTTCAGCGTTTTCGCCTTGGTATTCCCATGCAGCTACATAGGTGAAGTTGGCATCGTCGCGCAGGGCTTCACCATCGGGGGTCTGGTATTCTTCGCGGAAATGGCCTCCACACGATTCTTTCCTTTGGAGGGCATCGCGTGCCATAAGCTCGCCCAACTCGAGGAAGTCGGCCACACGAAGTGCCTTTTCCAGCTCAGTATTCACCATTTCGTTGGTTCCGGGGATTTTCACATCTTTCCAGAATTCCTCGCGAAGTTCACACAACATTGGGATCGCCTTTTGAAGACCCTCATTGTTGCGTGCCATGCCCACATAGTCCCACATGATATGGCCGAGTTTCCGGTGGAAAGTGTCCACGGTTTTCGTGCCTTTCACGTTCAATAGCCGGTGGATAGTTTCGCGGACATTCTTCTCGGCCTGTTCAAACTCGGGCAGATCGGTCTTAAAATGGGGCTCGTGAATATGTCCGGCCAGATAATTTTGGATGGTATAGGGCAGCACGAAATAGCCGTCGGAAAGGCCCTGCATCAGTGCCGAAGCACCAAGACGGTTAGCACCGTGGTCGGAGAAGTTGGCCTCACCGGCCACAAAAAGGCCTGGAATAGTTGATTGCAGCTCGTAGTCAACCCAGATGCCGCCCATAGTGTAATGTACGGCAGGATATATCATCATCGGCGTTTCGTAGGGATTGTCGTCCACAATCTTTTCGTACATCTGGAAGAGGTTTCCGTAACGGGCTTCGATCACGTGTTTTCCAAGTCGTTTGATGGCGGCGGCAAAATCTAGATAAACGGCTAATCCGGTATTTCCTACACCGAATCCAGCATCACAACGTTCTTTGGCGGCACGTGAAGCCACATCGCGGGGCACTAAGTTGCCGAAAGCAGGATATCGGCGCTCGAGATAGTAGTCGCGACGTTCTTCATCAAGGTCGGTGGGTCTGAGCTGTCCTTTTCGTATTTTCTCGGCGTCCTCGGCATATTTGGGCACCCAGATGCGGCCGTCGTTGCGCAGGCTCTCGCTCATCAGGGTGAGCTTCGACTGGTAGTCGCCGGCCACAGGGATACAGGTGGGGTGAATCTGGGTAAAACAGGGATTGCCAAAGAAAGCACCTTTTTTATAGGCTTTCCACACGGCGCTGCCGTTAGAGGTCATGGCGTTGGTCGAAAGGAAAAACACATTGCCATAGCCGCCCGTGGCCAGCACTACGGCATGGGCAGCATGACGTTCGAGCTTGCCGGTGATGATGTTGCGGGCGATGATGCCGCGGGCATGGCCGTCAACCACCACCAACTCCATCATATCGCTACGGGGGTACATCTTAACGGTTCCTTTGCCAATTTCTTTGCTCAGTGCACTGTATGCTCCCAAAAGGAGTTGCTGCCCGGTTTGGCCGCGCGCATAAAAGGTGCGTGACACCTGCGCCCCGCCAAAAGAACGGTTATCGAGCAAACCGCCATATTCGCGGGC
>JBDHYV010000072.1:0-10650 GCA_039811545.1 Bacteroidales bacterium
TGATGCACAAGATGATGGTAGTTTCCGGTTTTTCGATTCAGGATGGAGATGCCGTTTTCGGTGCCAATCCATATCTCGCCGGCTTTGTCTTCTTCAAAGGCCCACACGGAGTTGTTGGACAGGCTGTTTGGAAATTCGGGGTCGTTGCGATAGGTGCGGAAATGGGGGGCGTTCACATTCAAGCGGTTCAGACCGCTAAAACTGCCTACCCACAATACGCCCTGCCTATCCTGAAAGATGCTGAAAATGCGGTTGTCGCTGATGGTAAAGCTCCGGTTAGGCTGGTTGGTATTGACGACCAGATTGTTGATTATGGGCTTGTAACAAATCAATCCTTGGCCGTTAGTACCGGCCCAGAGCGTGTTGTTCTGGTCGAAAAAAAGACTTAGGATTTCTTTTTGTGGATTTGGCTCCTGCCTGAAAAATGGATGATCAGGAACAATAAATTGGCCACTGGTGTGGTCGAAACGGGCCAAACCGTTTTTTGTACCAATCCAGATTGCTCCATCGGCATCTTGCACAACACAATTCACCTGATTGTCGGGCAGCGATGTGCTGTCGAACGGTGAATGAAGGTAGCGGGTAGCTTTCAGGCTCAGGTGTTCAACAAAAAGCAGCCCGTTGTTCGTAGCAATCCAGTAGTCGTAATTCTGATCCTGAAGCAGCATATTGAAATAATTGCTTCGGATGGGGTTGCCGTATTCGCGGCTGAAAATCTGAACACACTTAAAAGTTTCGGGGTTCAGCTCAGTGAGGCCTTTGCGGGTGCTGATCCACAGAAAGCCACGATGGTCAGAAGTCAGATGGTTAATCCAGTTGTCGCTCAGACTGGTGGTGTCGCCGGGAATATGAAAGAACTGCCTCACTTTGCCGGTGGTAATGTCAATGGCATTGAGGCCATTTTCGGTTCCAACCCACAGGGTCTTTCCTAACATATAAATCGCCCGGATGGTTTCATTGGTCAGGCCGTTCTCTTTGTTCATCGCCTGAAACCCGTATCCATCGTATTTATTCAGGCCGTCCCAGGTGCCAATCCACAAAAAACCATCGCTGTCCTGAGCAATGGACGATACGGTGTTTTGGCTCAGACCTTGCTCCACGCGAATGTTTTCTGACTGTAGTCGGTCGAAATAGAGGCTGTTTTGCGAAAAAACAGGCAAGGTCAACGGCATCCCGGTCAAAAAAGCGAGAATCCAACTTAAACAACGATGGAAGGTTTGCCGCCGACTCATGCTAATAACGTTTCTTTTTGAAGTGTTTCAGAAATTTCTTGTTCTTCTTGCGCGTCTGTTTCATCATGGTCCGGGTTTCGTCCGATTGTCTTTCGTAATGTGCCTTCAGCTTTTGCTGATATGCTTTTTGTTCTGCTTTCCGTGCCTTTTGCTCCACCTTGATGTTTTTTCGCTGCGAACGGTATTTGTCAAGGCGTGCACAGGATGGGACGGCAACCAAAAGCGCGCCCGCAAATGTGAGAAACAAAAAGACTTTGCGCAGTTTCATACAATTCATCAACAAAATTAGCGTTAATTTTGTAAACCTAAGAACCCGAAAGGATGCAAAAACCAATGTTGCTATATTATAAATGTGAAGCGCGTCAAAAGCTTTTCCGTTTGGTGCTTTCGGTAGTGGCGATGGCGTTGCTCCTGACGGCTTGTCGCAAAGAAGAGCCCAATCCCAACATCCCGCAGGCGTATATCAATTTCACCATTGACCCTAACTCAACCATTTTTCAGCCGCTGAACACGGCCGGCGGCTGGATGTATCTCACTGCCGAACCGCCCAGCCGGGGTGTCATCGTTCACCGCATCAACCTCGAGGAGTTTGTGGCATTTGAACGGATGCCACCCAACGAGCCGAACAAATGTTGTGAAGATAATGTGTGCACCCGTTTGGTTGTGGATGAGTTTTATCCGTTTGCCAAAGACAAATGCACGGGCACGCTTTTTTCGCTGCTCGACGGCAGCATCTTCGATGGGGAAGGGAAATACCCGATGACACAATACCACACCACCTACTACGGCGGACTACTTAGGGTTTTCAACTAAGGGCGGGTTTTGTTTTCTGATAGCGAACTTCATTAAAGACGACACGACCAACAAGAAAACGATTGCCAATACGATAAGCAAAGTGCTAAGGTTTTCAAAATACAAAGAACTACGAGCCATAACACAAGACCTATTCAAGGTAGCAGTGATGAAGTTGATTTAGGTTTACCCACTTAATCAGCTCTAATATGTTGCCATATTTTTGAAGGGTATTTATGACCATGCCGAGTTAAATTAGCGACCGATATAAATACGAATAAAGGAGAATAAATATAATTGACAAAGGCATAGAAAAATAAAATAGAGATGTAATGCACGAAAATGAATTGTCCAAAATAATCGTTGATTGTTGTTTCCGAATTCATAATACCTTGGGACCTGGTCTTTTAGAGTCTGTTTATGAAGAAATATTGAGTTATGAATTAGGAAAAAGTGGGTTGCGTTTTACCAGACAACAAGGAATTCCGGTCATGTATGATGATATAAAAACAGAATTGGGGTTTAGAGCTGATATTATTGTCGAAAACAAAGTAATCATCGAAATTAAATCTGTTGAGGCGATTGCCCCTGTCCATTACAAGCAGCTTCTGACATATTTGAAAATAACTGGTTTGAAGTTGGGGTTGTTGGTCAATTTTAACGAAGCACGTATTAAAGACGGATTGTATAGGGTCGTAAATAAACTATAACCCTTTGCGTTCTTAGCGTCTTAGCGTGATTAAATTTCTCGCAGAGGCGCAGAGGCGCATAGAAACGAGGAGAAAATGCCAACACCTCAGTCAATGATGGATTACACGGGATTGTAAATAAACTATAACCCTTTGCGTTCTTAGCGTCTTAGCGTGATTAAATTTCTCGTAGAGGCGCAGAGAAACGAGGAGAAAATGTCAACACCTCAGTCAATGATGGATTACACGGGATTTTAATAAACTATAACCCTTTGCGTTCTTAGCGTCTTAGCGTGATTAAATTTCTCGCAGAGGCGCAGAGAAACGAGGAGAAAATGCCAACACCCAGTCAATAAAGGATTACACGGGATTTTAATAATCCATAACCCTTTGCGTTCTTAGCGTCTTAGCGTGATTAAATTTCTCGCAGAGGCGCAGAGAAACGAAAATCTATAATATTCTCCTAAATTCAGACCATCTGGAGACTAAATATTAATGATTATAATATGTAATATGATGAAATACAGGATGATAAATTGGTTGTAGCATTTACTCCTGGTAATACACCCGTTTCACCCTTCGCGAGATGCGGGTCAATATTTCGTAAGGGATGGTATGGGCAGCTTGTGCCAGACTCATCAGTGATTCGCGGCTGTCGAACACCACCACTTCCTCGCCTTCGGCAGCTTCAACGCCATTCAGGTCAACCATGCACATATCCATGCACACATCTCCCACGATGGGCACCTTTTGGCCTTTTACAAAAAGATAGCCTTTTCCGTTGGAAAGACTTCTGGGTAATCCGTCGGCATAGCCTACCGGTACAACGCCGATGCGGGTTTCGGCCTGCACGATGCCGTGTCGGCCATAGCCTACGGTGTGCCCGGCGGCCACAAGCCTGATCTGGCTCAGGGTCGAGCGGAGCGACAATACATGGGCAAGCTTCCTATTGCTCTCAGGTGCTGCACCATATATGCCGATGCCGAGTCTCACCATTTCACAGGCTGCCTCAGGGAAGCGAACAATGCCGGCCGAGTTGAGGATGTGCCGGTCAAACGAATATCCCAGCTCGTCTTTTAATTGTGTACATGCGTCACAGAACTGATTGATCTGTTGGCGCGTAAAAGTGTCATGGGAAGGGTCTTCACTTGCCGCCAGATGCGAGAACACTGTGGCCACCTGTAGGCGGTCGTTGGCAGCAATGTGGCGGGCAAGTTGCCGAAGCTCTTCGGGCTGAGTACCGAACCCCAAACGGTGCATGCCGGTGTCCAACTTCAAATGAATCTTTATATTGCCCGAGCTTTCGGCAATCCGACCAAGAGCTTCTTCTAAGAGACTGAGAGTGCGAAAACTGAAGATCTCGGGCTCAAGCTCGTTGGCCAACATGGCATCGAAACTGTGTTCTTCGGGGCTCATCACCATGATGGGCAGGCGTATGCCGGCTTTGCGAAGTTCGATGCCTTCATCGGCATAAGCCACCGTGAGGTAATCCACATGGTGAAACTGGAGTGCGTTAGCAATCTCGTAACTCCCGCTTCCATAGCTGAAAGCTTTGACCATCACCATTAGCTTTACCTTTTCGGGCAGCAACGACTTGTAATAGTTCAGATTGGAAATCAGATTGTTCAGGTTGACTTCGAGCACGGTTTCGTGGGCTTTCTGCTGAAGTAACTGACTGATTCGCTCGAAGCCAAACACCCTGGCACCTTTGATGAGGATGCTGCTGTCGCGAAAAACAATGCTGCTGGGGCTTTGCAGAAAAGCTTCGGTAGTCGCGAAAAACGCCTTATCTTCCACATTGAAAAGCGCAGACTGCCGCATCAATGCCGGTCCGATGCCAATCATTTGTCTGATGCCTTTTGCCTGAACCAATGCCGCAACTTCCAGATATAATTCGGGTTCTTCTATTCCACTTTCTAAAATATCCGACAAAATCAGGGTGCGCGATGGGTGCTGATTTTGTTGTTTTAAAAAATCGAGCGCAATGGAAAGCGAATGAAGATCGCTGTTATAGCTGTCGTTGACAAGGGTGCAGTTGTTTAGCCCTTCTTTCAGCTCAAGGCGCATGGCTACCGACGTCAGATGGGGCATCCGCCGGCTGATGGTTTCGGCTGTGTATCCAAGCAACACGATAATAGCAACACAATGCAGGGCGTTTTCAACGGCTGCTTCGTCGGTAAATGGTATCGAAAAACAAAATCTCTGCCCTTTGGCCTCCACCGAGAACCGTGTCTGGTGTGCTTGTTTTTCTATATCAAAAACAAAGACATCGGCTTGTGCTGTGGTTCGACTCCACGAAAAAAGCCGGCTTTGATGATCAAGTCCGACACGGCTGATGGCCTGACGAACGAAAGGTTGATCAGCACAATAGATTAAGGTGTTGGCATGGGTAAAAAGCCGAAGTTTCTCGTCGGTTTTTTGTTCAATATTTTTGAAATTCTCGCCATGAGCCGGTCCGATATTCGTTAGTAGGCCGATGTTAGGCCTGATCATCTTTTCGAGTAGTTCCATTTCGCCTGGCTCGGAGATGCCCGCTTCGAAGATGGCAAGGGTGTTGGCTGGTTCAATCTGCCAGACTGACAGCGGAACGCCTGTTTGGGAGTTGTAGCTTTTCGGGCTTCTGACAACCGAAAAGTCGGGGGCAAGGAGTTGGTGCAACCATTCTTTGACAATAGTTTTGCCGTTGCTTCCTGTGATTCCGATTACGGTGGCTCCGAAAGTGCTGCGGTGATGGGCTGCAAGCTGCTGAAGGGCATCGAGGCTGTTGTTGACAAGCAGGAAACGGCAATCGCTCTTCGTCAGAATGACATCCGAAGGAAGCTTTTCGACCACAAAACAACGCACACCCTGATCCGCCAGCAAACCGATAAAACGGTGACCATCGTTCTTTTTTGTCCTCAATGCAAAGAAAAGGGTGTCATCAGGGCTCACGAGTTGGCGGCTATCGGTTAGCAGACGCCCTACGTGGAAGCCTTCGGACGAGCCTCCGAAAAGGTTTGCCCCGATGATGCGGACAATCTCGGCGAGTGGATAGGGTTTGGCGGTTGTCATGGTCAGATTATCCTGGCAAGGAGGTCCGAGTCAACGGATTGGATTCCAGCTCGGCCTGCTGACGACGGTTGCGCACTATATCAATGGCAGTGTAGATGGCTTGCCTGAAGGCTTCTTCCGAAGCCTCATTTTTTCCGGCCAGATCAAAAGCAGTGCCATGCGCAGGAGAGGTGCGCACAAAGGGCAGCCCGGCGGTAAAGTTTACGCCTTCATCGAAAGCAATGCTCTTGAAAGGTGCCAAACCTTGGTCGTGGTACATGGCCAATACGGCATCGTAGCGTTTCCAGCTTCCCGAACCAAAAAATCCATCGGCGGCAAAAGGTCCGTAAACCAAAATGTCGGCTTCTTTTCGTGCTTTCCTGATGGCAGGAATGATCAGATCGTTTTCTTCGTTGCCCAACAACCCGCCATCGCCGGCATGAGGGTTGAGGCCAAGCACGGCAATCTTGGGTTTTTGAATGCCAAAATCGAAGAACAAGCTGCGGTTGAGGATGGTGAGCTTCTTCAGGATGAGTTCAGAGGTGATGTTTGAAGCAACATCGTTCAGGGGGATGTGGCCCGTAACGGTTCCCACGCGCAGTTTGTTCCAAATCATCAACATCAGCGGTTCGCCACCCATCTTTTCGGCTAAGTATTCGGTATGACCCGGGAAGCTAAAGTGGGCCGACTGGATATTCTGCTTGTTGATAGGAGCCGTAACCAATACGTCTATCAGGTCGTTTCGCAGATCGGCCACCGCCATCTCTAAAGCCTGAAAAGCAGCTTCGCCGGCCAGCGCAGTGCTCTTGCCCGTTTCAACCAATAAATCCTGTTCGCTACAATTGATCAGATTGACACGTTTTAGGTGAATCTGCCCGGCCTCTTTCACAATATTGAAATTAGGCTCGGCAAGGTTCAGGTTTTTCTTATAGTAAGAGGCCACGCGCGAATGACCGTATATGACCGGAGTGAAAAGTTCGAGTATGCGAATGTCGGATAAAGTCTTGAGGATAACCTCATAGCCAATACCATTGATGTCGCCATGAGTGATGCCAACACGCATACGCTCATCGGTTATTTTTTGTTTTTCCATAAACAAAACTAAGATTGATGGGGGCAAAGGTAAGGCTTTCTGCCAGACTATTCAGTAGCAAAAAAGTCCAAAACCGGTGAATCCGAACACGATCAACATCGGCTTGAACGATGCTCCGGCGACCTGAATAACAAAAAACCCGATCCGATGACCGGGGTTGAACAAGGTTGATTTTCGAGCCGTTGATTATTGAACGCTGAGAGGCAACGAAGAAATCGCTCCATCGGCTCCCCATAGGCGCACATAATACAGCCCTCGGCTGAGCTGGCCGAGGTTAGAAATCTGCGCCTGCCCGTTGATGGCCTGAAGGATGCCTCGGGTCACGATTTGTCCGGCAGAGTTCACGATGGTATATGAGAGTGAGGTTGTTATCCGGTCTGGCAACTGAATCTGAATCGGATTGCCTGCCACAATAGGGTTGGGAAACATTTTAGTTTTGCTGATGTTTTTCTGATCTAACAGACCGGTAGCAGTGTTCTGTCTGTTTATATGAACACGGATATATTTAACTTTTGCGGATGAATAACTATTGTCCCTATATCGGGCAGAGCATAGTGGAGTGAGTTCGTTTTCGCGGTAAATTTCGTTTCAAATTCCTGTGTAACCTGTCCTTGGGTCAGTCCGAATGCGGTAAGCATGCTGGGAGGTGCGGGCTGGCCATACAGAAAAAAGCTGTCAATTTGTGTTGAAATCCCCCTGACCATCAGCACATCAATATCACCCGAAATGGTGCCTTCTTTTCCTTTCACACGCATCTTGCCCCAGCCGGCCACACTGTCATGTTCTATGATATGCGTTTTGCGGATACATGGAGCGTTTTGTAACTGAAAGACTTGAACGGTAATCGAAAAATCTGTTGCAAAAGTGAAGTTAGAACTCCAGGTGGTGCCAAGGGTTGCCGGAAAAGGAATCGTATGTTCAATGCTGGAATAATGGATGTTCTGTGCCGGAAAGACGAGTGAGTCCGTCGGACCTCCCGAAATTGAAGTCAACGAAAAGGCTTGGCGCTCAACGCGCTGCCCGAAATAGGCGAACCCATCAGGTTTCAGAGCTCCGACCGGATGAAAGTCGTACTTAAGGACTGGATTGATGTAATAAATCAGCCCGTCCTGAAAGGCAGCCTCCGGAAACGCAGGATTGGAAACGGGCAGATGTGGATACATGAAATTTGTGTCGGTGTAGGTCACATTGCTCAAATCCCAGAACATATTGAGTCCGGGAGAAAGTTCGGGATAAGATGGCGCCGGAGCGATGCTCCGGGCAGTGTCAACGGTGAGTACCCAATCCGAAAAGCTCGATTGGGTAAAGGTGAGCTGGGCCGAAACCGAAAGGCTGAGGGCCAATGCTAAAAGAGTAAATGTAGCTTTCATAGTTGAGTTGATTTAGTGAATATGAAGTGGATGAAAAAGTGTTGTTGTTCGGCTTAGATGAAAATTTGTTTGTGTTGATGTAAATGTAGTTGTTGTTTTTCTCAAATTGTGGCTTTTGTGCCTCATAAATATATCATAAAAAATATTAAGTACCTAATAAACAATTCGTTATATTTAGGAATTAAATTCATTTAAACCATTAAATACCGCAATATTTCAATTATCAGAACCAAAAACAAAGGCTAAGATGGTTCTAAGTTGCTGAGCATAGGTCGGCTCGGTTCCGAACAAGGTTGATTTTGCGGTTCGTTTAAACAATAATTCGGCTGAGACCTTTATTTCCTCTACATTTGCACACAATATAGACGGGCTTTTGGATGTCGCGGCAAGACCTGATGACCAATATCTCAGCTACTTAACCATCTTAACACGTGCATTTTATGATACGGAATCATGGCTCAAAAGCCGCTGTTTTATTGTCAGGAAGAACCATTTGCTACGACGAACTGATTGGAAGCATCTTGCATTTTGCCTCGCTCTATGAGGTGGAACCGGACGAGCGCGTAGTGGTGTTTTCCACAAACCGGATGGGATACATCGCGGCTTTCTATTCTGCCTGGCAACATCGTGCCATTGCGGTTCCCATTGATTTCATGGCCACGGTGAATGAGGTGGCTTATATGCTTGCCGATTGCACACCAAAAGTGGTTTTTTGCTCCAAAGAGCAGCTCGAGGTGATGCTTAAAGCCTTGGAAGAGGCAAGGAGCGAGGCGCGTCTCATTGTAATTGATGAGCATGAGGACGTGTTGCATACGGCGGAAAATCTGGAGCTTATACAGCCGGATGGAAACGAGACGGCCGTTTTGATCTACACTTCGGGCACCACCGGAAGCCCCAAAGGTGTCATGCTTAGTTTTGCCAATCTTCTTCACAATGTTGATGCTGTTTCAAAACATATTCCTATCTATAGCGACCAATCGCGGGTGATGGTGTTGTTGCCGTTACACCATATTTTTCCATTAATGGGAACCATGATCATCCCTTTGTATGTGGGTGCAGCTATTGCCATCAGCCCTTCGATGGCTTCCGAAGACATCATGGCCACGCTTCAACAAAACAAGATCACCATCATCATTGGGGTGCCGCGGCTGTATGCTGCTATTCGCAAAGGCATCATGGACAAGATAAACCAGAGTTTTGTTGCGAGGATTCTTTTCCGGTTGGCTCAGAAAATGCAGTCGCCGGCCTTTTCGCGAAAGATTTTTGGTGCAGTTCATAAGAAGCTTGGCGGTGCAGTAAAGAGCTTGGTCTCGGGGGGCGCTGCCCTGGATCCGGCTGTGGGGCATGATTTTAAAACCTTGGGCTTCGAGGTGCTTGAAGGCTATGGCATGACCGAAGCGGCTCCCATGATCACCTTCACAAGGCCCGGCAGGGTGGTTATCGGTTCGCCGGGCGAAGCCATGTACGGAACGAGCATCCGCATCGTGGATGGCGAAATTACCGCATCGGGAGGCAATATCATGCATGGCTATTTTGGTAAACCCGAAGAGACCGCCGAAGTGCTCAAAGATGGTTGGCTTTTTACCGGCGATCTGGGCTACCTCGATGAGAAGGGATTCCTGTATATTACCGGGCGCAAAAAGGAAATTATCGTCTTGTCGAACGGCAAAAATGTGAGCCCTGCCGAGTTGGAAGATGAACTGATGAAATCGCCGCTGCTGGCCGATGCCGGTGTGCTCTATGCCAACGATCAGATACAGGTGATCCTTGTGCCAAAACCTGAATGCTGTGCCGGCCTTGATGAGCAAGCATTAGAAAAAGTACTCCGGTCGAAGGTTGTAGAGCCGTTCAACAGCAAGGTGACGGCCTACAAAAAAATCATGGGAATCCATGTGCTTCACAATGAATTGCCGCGCACAAGATTAGGCAAATTGCAAAGGTTTAAGCTGGCCGACTTGGTGAAGAAGGAAGAGACCGTTGCCGAAATCGAAGCCGAACAGCCGATGGATGAGGTGTTTGCGCTGATTGCCCGCTATCTTGAAAAGGAAAAAGGAAGACGGGTAAAACCTTCGTATCATCTTGAAATGGATCTTGGCCTCGACTCGTTAGATAAGGTGAGTTTTCAGAGTTATCTTCAGCTGACTTTCGGGGTCTCGCCCGAGCCACACCTGATGGCTGGGTTTGCTGATGTAGAAAGTTTGAGCCAATGGGTGCGCCAACGCATGACCCGCATCGAAGAGGCACAAGTGAATTGGAAAGAGATTTTGCAGGAGAAAGTAACGCTGAAGCTCCCCGAAACATGGCTCACAGGAAACATCGCTTTGTGGGTATCGCGCGTGTTTTTTAAGACATATTTTCGGTTCAAATCCACCGGCATGGAGAAAATCCCTGATGGCCCCTGCGTCCTGGCACCTAACCACCAGAGTTTTTTCGATGGACTGTTT
>JBDHYV010000073.1:0-10620 GCA_039811545.1 Bacteroidales bacterium
GTTTGTGCGCAACCAACAACTCGAGCCCGAAGGCATTGCCAACCTTTCGCTGGCCGATTTTATAGCACCTTTGTCATCGGGGGTGCGCGATTACATTGGCGGATTTGTGGTGACTGCCGGCCATGGCACCGATGCATTGGTCAAACATTTCGAGGCACAACACGACGACTACAACGCCATCATGGCCAAGGTGCTGGCCGACCGTTTGGGCGAGGCCTTTGCCGAATATCTGCATGTTGTGATTCGCAAAGATTTGTGGGGATATGCCCCCGATGAGCAGCTCAGCGTGGCCGAGATGCTTCGCGAGGAATACCGCGGCATCAGGCCCGCACCGGGATATCCGGCTTGTCCGGAACATTCCGAAAAACGCGTACTCTTCGAGTTGTTGAAGGCCGAAGAAAAAACCGGTGTCAGCCTTACCGAACATTTTGCCATGTTTCCGACAGCCGCCGTCAGCGGATACTATTTTGGTCATCCCGACTCACAGTATTTTAATGTTGGCAAAGTGAGTTTGGATCAGATCAACGACTACAGCCGCCGGAAAGGCCTCAGCCAGGCCGAGACCGAACGCCTGCTCAACACCCATCTCAACTACAAATAACCTTTCACTACATGCGTAATCCACTGAAAGTCACAGAACATATCGAAGCTTCGGAGGGGAAAACCCTTTTTTCGTTCGAATTGCTTCCGCCTTTGAAAGGCCAGAATATCGAAAATATCCACAGCACGATCGGGCCGCTCATGGAGTTTGATCCGGCCTTTGTCAACGTTACCTATCATCAGGAGGAGTTTGCCTACAAAACTCTGCCCAATGGCCTGATCGAGAAAAAGACCATCCGCAAGCGTCCGGGCACAGTCGGCATTGCGGCAGCCATCATGTATCGCTATGGCGTGAATGTGGTGCCGCACATCATCTGCGGCGGCTTTACACGCGAAGAAACCGAAAATGCCCTCATTGACCTGCATTTTCTGGGCATCAAAAACCTGTTAGTGGTGAGGGGCGACCCGCAGCCATCCATGAAATATTTTCAGCCCGAACCCGGCGGTCATGCCCATTCGCTGGATTTAGTGAAACAGATCACTAACCTCAACCAAGGCATCTATCTCGAAGAGGACCTGCTCAACACCACACCGACGGATTTCAGCGTTGGCGTTGCAGGCTATCCCGAAAAACATATCGAGGCACCCAATATGGAGTCCGACCTCCATTTTTTGAAAAAGAAAATCGAAGCCGGAGCCGATTTCATTGTTACCCAGATGTTTTTCGACAACTCCCGTTATTTTCATTTTTTGGATCGGGTGCGCAAAGCCGGCATCACCGTTCCCGTCATCCCGGGCATCAAACCCATCAGCTCCATCGGGCAGATGACCACCCTGCCGCAAACCTTCAGCATTGACCTGCCGGAACCTTTGGTGAAAGAGCTGCTCAAATGCAGTGACAACAAACAGGCGCGCGAAGTGGGGACTGCATGGGCCACTGAGCAGTGCCGCGAATTGGTAGCCGCCAAAGTGCCGGTAATCCATTTTTATACGATGGGGCGCGCCGACAATATCGCAAAAATTGCAAAAACCGTGTTTTAGCCATACCGAAAACCAACAGTATTAACATTTCGTTAATATTTGGCTGCTCAATTCACCCTATTTTTGCATCCAAATTGGCAATGGCGATGTTTTTGAAAAGACTCTTCGTTCTGGCAATGGCCTTTTTAGTGCTTTTGGGTTCGACCGGACTGTACATGAACCGCCATTACTGCAAGACCCGACAGGTAGAAAGCATCCTTATTTCGCCTTTTTCCACCGCCTGCGAACATCATGAGGCGGCATGCCCATCGGAGCCAACCGACAAGCCGCACGATTGCTGTCAGGGCAAGAAAAAACAAGACCCAAAGCCTGTAAAAAATTGCTGCCACGACAGCATTTCTTTTTATAAAGGATTCACCGATAGCGACTTGCCAAAGATTCAACTGAAAAGCCTTTTCAGCTTGTTGCCGGCCATCATCGCTTTTCACACCATTTTTGAACCAGAGTGTAGCACCGACTTGGTCTCGTGGCTCCCATCGCCCGACCCACCGCCGCTCTCTGGTCGAACATTATCCATCCTCTTTCATCAGCTTAAAATAGGCAATCTCTTTGCCTGATGTTGCGATTCGGGCGATCAGACTGAACGCCTTTTCGTTTTTTTTCTGTCCGGCATGGAAACAGCACAATTTTGTGTTCGTCGTTACGTGTAACTCACGGCATTACTCCAGGCTATTTTCAAACATAATTCTTTTAACTGATGAAAACCTCTCATTCTAAATCATTCATATTCAGTCTGCTTATTATATTATTCATCTCATTCCGTTTTTCGTTGACAGCACAGACCATCGAGGGCATAGTGTATGAATCGGCGGGGACAGACAGCATTCCATTGCCGGGTGTCAACATTTATTGGAGTGGCTCAACTCAGGGAACCACGAGCGATGCAAATGGTCATTTTTCGTTGCGTCAGCCGCGAGGAGCCGAGCTGTTGGTATTCAGCTTCGTTGGCTTCATCAACGACAGTCTTCATATTCATGTCCCGAGGCGCGGGCTTCGGCATGTGATGCGCAACTTAGTAGAGCTTGGCGAGGTGGAAGTGGCCTCACGTGCCAAAACGGCCTTCGTTTCGCGCCTGAGCACTGTCAATACCACACAAATCACTTCGGGAGAGCTGCAGAAAGCCGCCTGCTGCAACCTCTCTGAAAGTGTTGAGACAAGTGCCAGCGTTGACGTTTCATACAGCGATGCGGTAACTGGTGCCAAACAAATCGAAATGCTGGGGCTGGCCGGCAGCTACACCCAGATGTTGGCCGAAAATATGCCCTCGATGCGTGGATTGGCCAACAGCTTTGGCCTCACCTATGTGCCCGGAAGCTGGATGGAAAGCATACAGGTATCCAAAGGCACCAGCTCCGTCATCAACGGTTATGAATCCATCAGCGGCCAGATCAATGTGGAGTATAAGAAACCATCGGGCAAAGAGCGTTTCTTTCTCAACTTGTTCCAAAACCATTTAGGACGTTCGGAAGGCAATTTCAACGCAAAACTTAGGCTCAGCCCCAGGCTTTCCACCATGCTTTTAGGTCATGCCAGCGTGAACGCCATTGCTCACGACGAAAACCACGATGGTTTTATTGACGAGCCCACGGGCAGCCAGTTCAATATCTTCAACCGCTGGGCATTGAATGCCAAAAACTTCGAGTCGCAGTTTGGCCTGAGAGCGATGCGCGACAGCCGCAGCGGGGGTCAACTGAGCTTTGACAATGACCGACCGCGCACCCAAAACAACGGCTACGGCGTGGGCATCCTGACCGAACGCATGGAAGCCTTTCTGAAAACCGGATTCATCGCTGCAAACCGGCCGGCCACCAGTGTGGGCATTCAGCAACAGTTTACCTGGCACCATCTGAACTCATTTTTCGGGCTTAACGATTACGATGCGCACCAAAACTCGTATTACCTCAACGCACTTTATCAGTCGTTCATCAAAGATACACGACACTCTTTCACTACCGGCCTGAGCTTTGTTTACGATGACTATCGCGAAAATCTCAACGACAGTCTTTTCACGCGGACCGAGCTTGTTCCGGGAGTCTTTTTCCAATACACCTTTAGTAATGGCGAGACCTTTAATCTGATTGCCGGTTTGCGAGCCGACCATCACAACGAGTACGGAGTTTTTGTTACGCCGCGGCTTCATTTGCGCTACAATCTTGACGAGCACACCACCTTGAGGGCTTCGGCCGGCAAGGGGTTCCGTTCGCCCAATGTGATTGCTGAAAACACCAGCCTGCTGGCTTCCTCGCGGCGGATTGTCTTTTCAGACACGCCCCGCATGGAGGAGGCCTGGAATGCCGGAATCAACCTGAGCCGGCATTTTGAAATCCGCAACCGTGAACTAAGCCTGAGCCTAGATGCCTATCGCACCTCTTTTATCAACCAGATGATCATTGACCGAGATTCGAATCCATCCGAGATTCGGATATACACCCTTCAGGGCGTTTCGATTTCGAACAGCTTGCAGTTGGAAGCCAACTATGAACCGGTGCGCGGCCTCGACCTCACGATGGCTTACCGCCTGAACGATGTGCGGATGAATTTTGGCGATGAAATCAGAGAGAAGCCATTGATCAACAAGCACAAAGGACTCATCACCTTGTCGTATGTAACCCATCTAAAAAAATGGCAGTTTGACGCCACATGGCAGCTCAACGGCCCAACGCGTTTGCCCGAATCCGAGGCCGTAACGAAGGCTCATTCGCCGTCGTATTCAGTTTTCAACGCACAGATAACCAAGTATTTCAGGAGATGGAGCCTTTATCTTGGCGGAGAAAACCTTGGCAACTATAAGCAGGCCAAGCCGGTGATTTCGGCAGAAAACCCTTTCAGCGAAAATTTTGATGCCTCTATGGTCTGGGGTCCCATCATGGGTATCACCATCTACACCGGCCTGCGTTACACGCTCGAATAAACACTTTTACGCCTAAAAGCAGGGCGATACAAGCCAACCCCATGCCTCAAGCCATTGCGAAACATTTCAAAAAGCTTGAGGCATTGAATTTTTTTGTATTTTTGGCATCTAAAAATATCACGCTGCGTGCAAAGCAAACAAACGGATGATGTATCCCTGACAGGCCTGAACCTGTTGCCCATTTTCCTTCGCCACCGCCGGTCGCTTTTTGTGATCACTATCGCCACCGCATTGCTGACGATGGTTTTTACAGGAGCGACCTTTATCACACCACTCTATAAATCAACGGTCATTCTCTATCCCACCTCATCCAACTCCATCTCGAAGGCACTGCTCAGCACAAATTTCAATTCCAACAAAGACCTGCTCGAGATTGGCGAAGACGAGCAGACAGAGCGTATGCTTCAGGTGTTGAATTCCAACAAGATACGCGACCGCATCATCAGCAAATACGGACTGATGGAACATTATGGTATCAGTCCCAGCGGACGGTACAAGTTTACACGTCTTTACGACACTTACGAAAGTCGCATCAAATTTCGCCGCACAGAATATATGGCGGTGAAGATTACTGTTCTTGATAAAGACCCTAAGCTCTCGGCCCTGATAGCCAACGACATCTCCGAGCTTTTCGACTCCACGATGAACACCATGCAGAAGGAGGTAGCATCGAAAGCGTTTCGGATTGTTGAGAACGAATATTTTAAGCTTCGCGATGAGGTGAAGGCCATGGAAGACTCGCTGAACTCCATCCGCCGCCTTGGCATCAACGATTATGAAAGTCAGGCCGAGATGCTGAACCAGCAATTGGCAATGGAGTTGGCCAAGAACAACACGGCTGGCATCCGTGCCATTGAGCAACGACTGGCACTGCTGGCACAATACGGCGGTGTGTATGTCTCGCTGCGCGATATGCTCGAACACGAACGCAAACAACTCTCGCAGATTAAGGCCAAATACGAAGAAGCCAAAGTAGATGCTACACAGAATCTGCCGCACAAGTTTGTCGTAACCAATGCCTATGAAGCCGAGAAAAAGGCTTACCCCATCCGATGGCTCATCACCTTGATTGCCACAATCTCAACGCTCCTCCTCTCTTTTGTCGTACTGATTGCAATCGACAGATTTTCAGACGAAGAGTTAAAAAAAAAATTCATCTACCAACACACCTCTCCATCAGAGAATGGATCGGACGAACCGCTAATGCAATAACACCCTCCAAACAGCAAAAATGGGAAATTATGGACAACTATTTCAGTAACACTTCTTTTGTCAACCTTATGCTCAAATGGCGGAAACATCTTGCTGTCATTACGTTGATAGGAGCCTTGGCAGGGATTATTTTTTCGGGTTCCACCTTCATCACCCCACTCTATAAGTCGGAAGCTATTGCCTATCCGGCCAATATCAACAGCTATTCAGATGAAAGTGAAACCGAACAGATGCTTCAGATTCTGCAATCGCAAGATATCGTTGACTCGATGATTCAGAAATTTGACTTGGCAACGCACTACAAAATTGACCCGGCATATAAATATTATCAAACGGCTCTTCTGACAGAGTATCATCAAAACGTGAAGATTGGCAAAACTCCTTATGAAGCCATTTCTATTTCGGTTAAAGATAAAAATCCACAGCAGGCCTCCGATATGGCCTTAGAGATACTCCGGCTTTACGACCGGAAAATTGCGTCCTTGCACAAGAGTAAGTCGTTGGAGGTAATCACGATGTATGAGCTTCAGCTTGCCTCAAAGAAGCAACTTATTGACAGTTTACAAAACCGGCTTTATGTGCTTGGCAACGAATATGGGTTGATTGACTACAGCTCGCAGTCGCAGGAGATAATGAAAGGCTATCTGCGTACTGTTTATGGCAATAACGGCACTAACATCAATACCAAGGGTGTGATGGAGTTGAAGGCCAACATCGAAAAGCATGGAGGTGAACTGCTTACGCTGCTCGAAATGATTCAGCAAGAAGCCCGCACCTATGTTGAAATGAAAACCCAGCTTGAACAGGCTCAGCGTTTTTATCGCGCCAACCTGACCTACTCGAATCTCATCAGCAAGCCATTCCCGTCCGACAAGAAGGCTTATCCCGTGCGTTGGATTTTGGTCTCTCTTTCGGCCATTGGCACCTTGCTGCTTGCCTTGTTTGCCGTCTTTTTGATTGATGCCCGCAATCCGGGTTCCGACAGAAAAAAGCACTAATTCTCCCAATTTTGACCGAACGCATCAAGATAGCATGGGTTTATCTGTTTTCTGCCCTTTTTCTGGCAGTTAGCCTCTATTTTGTTGTCCAGAAGGACACTTATCTGGCTTTTGCCCTTCCGGTAGTGCTCGGCATACTGTTGCTTTACATTTTTTCCATTGACAAAGTGATGTTGCTGATTAGTTTTCTCACTCCACTCTCGATCAACATCGAAGATATGGATGTGGGGCTTGGCATCTCACTTCCGGTGGAACCCATGCTCTTTGGTGTCATGCTGCTTTTTTTTGTCAAACTGCTGCACGAACGAAGCTACGACCGTCGCATCGCTGTACACCCCATCACCTTAGTGATTTACCTCATGTTCTGCTGGATTCTCATCACCACCTTGACGAGCGAGATGCCTTTAGTTTCGGCAAAATTCCTCGTCTCGCGGATATGGTTCGTGATTCCTGCGTTTTTTGTCGGTGCGTTAATGTTCAAAAAACCTGAAAACATCTCACGTTTCATCTGGCTCTACAATATTGGCCTTATTTTCGTCATCGTTTACACCATTGCCCGCCATGCCAGTTTTGGGTTTAGCGAGAAATCGGCACATTGGGTGATGTCGCCGCTCTATAACGACCATACCGCCTACGGAGCCGCATTGGCCATGTTTCTCATCCTGACCATAGGCTATGCCTTTATGCCATCGCTCGGGAAATGGCGCAAAATATTTATCGTTTCCATAATAGTATTGTTGGCCGTGGCTACCCTTCTTTCGCTTAGCAGGGCTGCATGGATCAGTATCACAGGTGCGCTGGGAGTTTTAATCTTAGTCGTGCTGCGCATCCGTTTCCGATGGATTCTCATTTCGCTAGGGGCTGTTATCGCCTTGTTCTTTACGTTCCAACACCAGATTATTGATGCGCTCGAAAAAAACAAACAAGACTCCTCGGCCGACATTGTCGAGCACATCCAATCTATTTCCAACATCTCGTCGGATGCATCCAATCTCGAACGTATCAATCGCTGGCAGGCTGCCTTGCGCCTCTATCACGAACGCCCTGTATTAGGCTGGGGCCCTGGCACTTACCAATTTGTGTACGGACCATTCCAACGCTCAAAAGAAAAAACCATCATCAGTACCAATGTGGGCGACAAAGGCAATGCCCACAGCGAATACATCGGACCACTCTCTGAAATGGGAATGCCCGGTATGCTCATCATCATCACTCTCGTTGGCGTGATGATTTCTCGTGGGATCAAAGCCTACCAGAAAAGTACCTGCCGAAAGGCAAAAGTCATCAGCCTCTCGGCCACTTTGGCTTTGGTGAGCTATTTCATCCACGGATTGCTGAACAACTTCTTAGATACCGACAAATTGGCTGTACCCGTTTGGGCCTGTATGGCCATGATTGTGGTGATGGACATCTATGGCGACAGCCTGTTCAACGACACCGCACAGCCGTCGCAGTCTCCATAGAAAATAACAAAATCCCGCTTTTTTCTGAAAAATTGAGCCGAGTTGGTGTCATGTTTCCAATGATTTTTGCCTTGACCAAACTCCTTGGTTTTTCGTCAATCGCGAACAAAAAAAAAGACGCTTTCGCATCCATATTCCGGCATTGGTGCTTTTCAGATTCGTGGAACGATAAACTGTATTACTTTTGGAGGAGCAAACCATGAAAGAATTGAATAAAATATGGATACAAGCTCTGCTGTTTCTCGTGGCAACAGTGAGTTTGTTCTTTTTATTGGGTTTTGGCGACTTGATCTTTTTAGGCCCCCACGGACTTCATTTTTTGAGACAAACCGACAGCCTGTCATTTGCAGCCCAATATTTCAACCATCAAAATAATTTCTTCGAGCCCGAACTGTTTAACCTCAAAAACTTGGAGGGCAAAGCCGCATGCGAATTCCCCATCACTTATTATCTTACTTCTATTCTATATCTCGCTTTTGGAAAAAACACTTTGATATTAAAGTTGTTGCATCTTATCATTTTGTGCATAGGCTTGTTTTTTGTATTCAGATTAAGCTTTCATATTCTTAAGGATTATTTCTATGCCGCAGCGATAAGCCTATTCCTTTTTACCTCGACCGTTTTCAATGACTATTCCTTTAATTATCTGCCTGACGCGCCCGCTTTGGGTTTTGCATTTTTGGGCTGGTATTTTTGCTTCAGGTATTTGAACAACCCTCACAACAACACACTCGTTACAAGTTTTATCTTTTTTGTGTTGGCCGGGCTCATCAAGGTAACTTATCTCATCCACCCTCTATCCATGCTTGGTTTGGCCCTGTTTGTCTTACTATTCCGTAAAAATGAGCTTCTTGAGCAAGCTCAGGCAAAGAAATATGTGATTTGGGGAGTTTTATGTTTGATACTCGTATTGATTTGGAATGTGTATATCATTTATTATAACAAGCTTTACAACTCAACTTCGTTCAACACAAAGCCTCTTCCGATCTGGAATTTATCGAGGCATCAGATTGCCGAAGTCTGGGATTTTGTGAGCAATTATTGGTATTCAAAATATTTTGCCCATTCGTCATTCCATTTATTGTATGTAATTCTTTTATTTCAAATTATCTTCATCAGAAAGGCCGATAGGGGATTATCCATGCTCATCAGTATTTTAGCCTTAGGTTCAATATCCTATTTTATTCTGTTTTATTCTCAATTCAAGGATCATGATTATTACTTTCTGGCTTTTATTCCGCTCGTCGTATTTTTGTTGATTAACGGGCTGAAAACACTTCAGAACATTTCGTCAAACAAGTATTTTCATTTTGTTATTAAGCTGATATTCAGTATTATTATTATTGCAGGCATCAACTATTCAAGGATGAAGCTTCACGACAGACACCGCAGCATCGAAGATGATTTTTCGAAAATAAGCGAATTGATTCATCGCAACAAAAGCAATATTGAGAAATTGAATATTCCAAAGGATTCAAAGTTTATTGTTGCGCCGGATTTATGCCAGAATGGGGGCTTGTTTTTTTTAAACAGAATGGGATGGAATATCGAAAAGAAAGCGCAAATCACCATGGATACGATCAATGCGCTAAGGGATTTAGGTGCTGACTATCTGTTGTTTATGAATGACGATTCAATTTCTTTGCCAATGGATCAAATTTCAGGCAAATTGATTTTCAAGGATAATGGAATTGAAATCTATGAATTGAAGAAAGCAGCAATTAAATTGCAATAAAAGACAATCCTAAGTCATTTGCGGCCACACCCAAAAACAGAAAACATCCGTTTTCAAACAGCTTGCAACACGTCCTTCCGGCAGTAGTAAAGTGATGAAATCTTCATTTTTTGGGATGCTGGACAAATTCCTGAATAGATTGAAATTTGCCAATGTTAAGGGTAAAAACCAGACTACTTTCCGGCGATTTTTTTCTTCATCGCCCTACTTTTTCATTTCCTGTTACGAAAACTGAAAACTGCCTATTTCAGTTTTTGAATGATTTCGGGCAGTTGTCTTAGGGCGGCCATTTCGCGCCATTTTTTCCGTGCCTCTTCGGCAGGCGAGCCAAAATAAGTTTTTCCCCCTTCGAGGCTTTTGTCAACGGCTGAAGTGGCTAGGATCACCGCGCCTTTGCCAATGACTAAATCCTTGTTGACGGCCACTCTACCCCAAATAACGACATCGTCTTCGATGGTGGTAACACCGGCAATGGCAGCATGAGCGCCAATGATGCAGTTGGTGCCGATTACTGTGTCGTGGCCAATCTGGCAGTGATTGTCGAACTTCGTACCTGCACCGATGACGGTATCCGATGTAACGCCCCTGTCAATGGAGCATAGAGCACCCACCTCAACCCTGTCGTGGAGAATGGTTCGTCCGCCTGATTCCAATTTCCGATAACCTTCGGGGCGACGTTGAAAATAAAAGCCGTCCGCGCCAATCACGCTGTTGGAATGA
>JBDHYV010000074.1:0-10575 GCA_039811545.1 Bacteroidales bacterium
GGAAATGAACGACATCGGAAGAACTGTAAAAAGCAACAGAAGAAGGCATCCAGAACCATGACCGAATGTCTTGTAGCAGGCCAATGCTCACCCTCGACACCTGCTGGCTTTTACCTAAATCAATCACTGCCTCTAAGTCGGTTCCCTGATAACCCTGCCAGCCGCCAAGCCGCCAGTTTTCGTTGCCCAGAATTCCGTCAATCAGGGCGTCATCGCCGCCGGCAGAATAGTTCTGCTGGTAGGGATGGCTCAAATGAATGCTGTAGTCGCTGTTGATCTTCACCAAATTGGCTTCCGATACTTTGCTGAAACCCAAATCGTTGTGATAGGCAATGGCTTTGATGGTTGAAGTTTTGTCCAACATGAAAGGTCCGGTATAGTGGAGCGAGCCGGTGGTGGGTTCGCTGCCATCTAAAGAATAATAAAGCTGGCAATTTTCCATCAAAGGCTGGATACTGACTTCAACGGCCTCGCGGATACGTTTTCCGGGAGTGGTGATGATGGGAACAGGAACAATGCCCGGAGTGGTGATGGCTGTTGTGGCGATGTTTTCATCTGCACTTCCCCAACTTTTGTTGGGTTGATTCCCCATTTCAAAATGAAGCTCACCGCCGGCCATAATGGTTTCGTGGGTGAGATAGTTGAAGTTGTAAGTCTTTCCGTTGAGGGTGGCTGACTGGATATATTTGCTGTCGGGACCGAGTTTTGAAGCTTTGATGGTGAAGGTTTTGCCATTTTCGAGATGAATGCTCGCTTTTGAAAACAACGGAGTGCCGATAGCATAGTCGGCCTGACCCGGGCTTACCGGATAGAAGCCTAAAGCACTCATCACCAACCAGGCCGACATCTGTCCGCAATCTTCGTTGCCAATGAGGCCATCGGGCATATTGGTATAGAAATGATCCATGATATAACGCACTTTTTCCTGTGTTTTCCATGGCTGGTTGAGGTAATTGTAAAGGTAGGCCATGTGATGGCTTGGCTCGTTACCGTGGGCATATTGGCCGATGAGGCCGGTGATATCTTTCATATCGCGACCACCTACTTCGGAAGTGGCTTCAAAAAGTTCGTCAATTTTCTTTGACAGGGCTTCCTTGCCGCCATGCAGCCTGATAAATCCGGCGATGTCGTGGGGGACATAGAAGCTGTATTGCCACGAGTTTGCCTCGGTGAAGTTCCAGTCAACCGTTGTGGGGTCGAAGGGGCTTAGCCAACCGCCATTCACTCTTGGGCGCATGAATCCGGTGGACGGGTCGAAAATATTTTTGTAAGCCTGTGCGGCCTTCATGTATTTTTCATACACATCATTTTTGCCCATTTGCCCGGCCATCGTTGCAATGCACCAATCGTCGTAACCATATTCGAGTGTTTTTGAAACGGCTTCATGCTCTTTGTCGCCGGCAAGAAATCCAACCTGACGGTAAACATCGAAACCGAAATGATGCTTGTTTACGCTTTCGATCATGGCCTGAAGTGCTTCATCGGCGTTGTAATCACGGATGCCTTTCACCCAGGCATCGGCAATAACCGGTACGGCATGGTTCCCGATCATACAGTAGGTTTCGTTGCCGGCCAGCTCCCATATAGGCAGAAGTCCGGTTTGTTGATACATGTTGAGCATCGTTTTAATGAAGTCGTTGGTGCGCTGTTGTCCGATAATGGTCATCAGCGGATGCCAGGCGCGGTAGGTATCCCAAAGGCTGAACACCGTGTAGTTGGTGAAATTTTCAGCGGTGTGGATATTTCGATCCATACCGCGAAAACGCCGGTCAACATCCATGAAAACATTGGGCTGTATCATGGTGTGATACAGTGCGGTATAAAAGATGGTTTTCTGCTCGTTGCTTCCTCCTTCAATGGTGATAACCGACAATTCTTTATTCCATTGATCTTCAGCATCTTTTTTAACCTTGTCGAATCCCCAGTCGGGCATTTCTGTTTCCAGATTGCGCAGGGCACCTTCAGAATCCACAGCCGAAAGCCCTACTTTAACTTCGATGGCCTCGTTTTGCGCCGTTGTGAATCCAACAAAAGCCTTCACCCGGGTTCCGCTGCCGTTCTTTATTCCTTCGGTCAGTGATCCGTTGAGCACAATACCGCTTCTGACAAATGGTTTAGAGAATTTCATGTGAAAAAACCAAACCATATCTTTGGCCCAGTTTGTGGAACGTCTCATGCCCCTGATTTCGGTGTCGCTCACAAATTCAATCCACGAATCGGTTACCTGATCGCGATGCTCTAAGTCAATAATTATCTGTGCCTCATCGGTTTGCGGGAAAGTGTAGCGATGATAGCCGGCGCGTGTGGTGGCGGTCATTTCGGCCAGAACATCCGGCTTCTGAAGCTTCACGCTGTAATATCCGGCTGTGGCCTTTTCCTCGGCTTTTGAAAATAGCGAGCAGTATTCGTTGCGGTCAAACACTGGTTTCCCTACCACGGGCATCAGTAAAATATCGCCGTAATCGCTCACTCCTGTACCACTCAGGGCAGTGTGCGCAAAGCCGTACAGAATGCTGTCGGTGGCATGATAGCCTGAACAGCCGTCCCAGCCATCGAGGCGGGTTTGCGGACTGAGCTGTAACATCCCAAAAGGTACGGTAGCTCCCGGAAAAGTGTGACCATGTCCACCAGTGCCAATAAATGGGTTGACATAAGAAGCTAGTTGTTTCACTTCCTCCTGAGGCTGGCTGCAGCCAAAAAAAGTAAGGAAAATCAACAAAGTGGCAAGACAACGTAATGTAGTTTTCATGGGGTGGATGTTTTTATTTGGATTGAATTAAATTGTTGAGCGATAAGATGTTGAGTTGTTCTTGAAATAACCGGGCCGACAACTGGGTTTTAACAAAAACGGTTTTGCTCTGGCGGGGGTAAAGACAGAAAAAATTGTCATCGAAATGGGCAAACGCTGTTGGCAGACTCAACTGAACGAAAGCAGTAAAAACATCTGCTTTCAAATGGAGGAGAAGTCCTCCGGTTTTTTCTTCGATAGTGGTTTCGATGGCAGCGGGCATCAGTTTTAATTCGCCGAAAGGTGCAAAAAACTGAAAATCGCGGCAGGAATGGCCTTCGTTGTCAATAAATTCGGCTATCAGCATTTCGGTTTGGGCTTGCTTAGTGTTGCATACATCATGGAGCCGAAGTTTTGTATTCGCTACTTTGTTGCTTCCAATGTCGAGGTCGTTTGCAAAAAATTCTTCCGAACTGCCTTTGAAAGAATAACGCAGCAACCGCAGTTTCCCTTTTACGGGCCGGTTATGGTCATTGATGACGGAAATCTTCAGGCTGTCGCCTTCGGGAATGATCGAGAGGCTCAACGGAGCGAAAAGTTCTTTGACGCGATAATGTAGTGCCTTCCAGACGCCTTTGGAGTCAATTGATGACCAGCTCGTTACCGGCCAAACATCATTCAATTGCCAATATAATGAGCCCATGCAGTAAGGCATTGCGCTGTGCTGTGCTTCGATGCCCATACCGATGCCTTGTGCCTGAATGAGCTGTGAAGCATAAATGTATTCGTCAAGGCTGCGAGGTTTGATTTTTTCGCGTTCGATATAAAGATCAATGGTTTGATATCCTTGAGGGTTTTTCTGATGACAATGCAGGCCTTGGCTCAACAAATCATTGCCTTCATATAGGTCGTAGCTGTTAATGAGGAAACGTGAGGGGAGTGCCTGAAAGCCAAATTCGCTCATAAAACGCGGAACTTTTTCAAGGTATTTTTCAAATGGCAGCTTCCCCCACCATACGCCCCAATAGTGCGAGTCGGCATGGGTCATGCTTTCTTCCCTGCCCCAGCCGTTTTGCGGCGAAGTGGAGACGTATTGCCGCGAGCGATCATGAGTGGCCACAATTTCAGGCAAAAGCGAACGGAACAGATTGGTGTAGTATTGCCAGATGGTATCCTGGGCGGCGGTGCTCATCTCATACTGTTTTTGCCAACCCCAGTTGTGCCAGGCTTCGTCCACCTCATTGTTGCCACACCATAAGGCAAGGCAGGGATGATTTCTCAACCGTTTGATTTGCTGAACAGCTTCAATTCTGACGTTATCTAAAAAATCAGGATCGGCGGGATACATAGCGCAGGCAAACATAAAATCCTGCCAGACCAAAATGCCGTGGCGATCGCAGAGTTCATAAAATAAATCGTTTTCGTAAATGCCTCCGCCCCAGATGCGTATCATATTCATATTGGCTTCGGCCGCCTGTTGGATGAGGCTGTGATAGCTACTGTCAGGAACTTCGGTAACGAAGCTTTGCTGTGGGATGTAGTTTACTCCTTTGGCAAATAACGGGCGGCCGTTGAGCTCAAAATAGAAACTTTTTCCAATGCTGTCAGCCTGTTCCACAAGTCGCAGGCTGCGGATGCCGTAGGCTACATCGTGTGAGATCACTTGTCCGTCGGCAGTTTCAAGCCGTATCGTCCATTCATAAAGATAGGGTTCGCCAAGACCGTTGGTCCACCATAATTTCGGATTCTCAATGGTAAACTCATTTGTGATAGTCGGGGTTCCGGCCTCTATTCCAATGATTTGTGAATAAATCTCCTGGCCTGTTTTTTGATCGTTGATACTGATTTTAGCTTTTTGTTTTCTGCTGCTTTCTAAGCTCACATTCAGCCCAATGCGTGCCTGTTTCTCAGTAAGGTCAGAAGTCGTAAAATGCCAGTCGGTTGCACGAAGATTGTTCCAGCCAACGAGTTTTACCGGTTTCCAGATGCCCGCAGTAATCAAAGTTGGCCCCCAGTCCCAACCGAAGTGGTAAGCCGCTTTGCGCGAATAGATCCATTTTCCGCCGGGAAGATAAACCGAATTGGCTGCCGAATCGGCTTCATAATGGTCGAGTGCCGGATAAAAAATGATTTCGAGCAGATTGTTCTTTTCCTGAATGAACTCTTTGGCCACCGCCTCCCAGCTTCGGAACATATTGTTGGTGTGTAGAATCTGATGTCCGTTGAGCCGGACATCGGCGTAGGTGTCAAGCCCCTCGAACACCAAAGCGAGATTTTGGGCTTTGAGTAGGCTGCTGCTGACATCAAAATGAGTTTTATAAACCCAGGTCTTCCGTGCGATCCATTGAACATCTTTTTCGTTGCATTTTTCGAATGGGTTTGGAATCAGGTTGTTATGAATTAAATCAGTGTGGATTGTCCCGGGAACGCTGGCAGGATAGAAGTCCTTGCTGCCGCTCTCGGCAAAAGTCCAGTTCCCGGACAAGCTCTGTTCAAGTGGTAACTGTCCGACAGTTTTACACGATGTGAAAAGCAAAGAAGACAAAGCTGCCGGCAAAAAAAGAAAAAAAACAACCCCACGGAAAATATTGTAAGAACAATAACGCGAAAAGGATGAGTTGGATGGTTGTGAGGTCATGGCAGGGTTGTATTTGTTGTTTTTAACATGTGCGTTTGTTGCCGGGAGTATTCAGACATACTGTGTCAGTTTCAATTGCAAATTTACAATCTTTCTTTTGACCTCTTAGATACCTTTTACTAAAGGCTTACCACTAAGCTGCCCGATTACCCCGGCAACAAATTACACGAACCACTGCCCTCTTCAGAAAAAGCAAGAAAAATATCCTTGGATATGCCTTTGGGCGAAGAGACACTTATAATTTCACCATTTTTTCCGTTTTCACAGTTCCGTTTTCATATTCCACAACCAAAACATACAAGCCGGAGGAGAAGCCGCTCATATCCATATTTATCAGACCTCCGTGCAAGAGTGTTTCCATTTGGCGCACGGGCGTTCCGGATTGGTTGTAAACGGTCATGCGTTTTACCGTATCAAGTCCGTGAAGCTCCACCACGAACCCATTCCGGAAGGGGTTGGGGGTTGCTGTTAGCCTTGCATTCACAAATGGGTTATCGGGCAAGCTTATCCAAACGTTTTGGTTTTCGTATGCTCCCATATCAATGCGTCCACCAAAAATACGGGGGTTGCCGTTGAGATCGTATGGGGGAATATGAAGGCCGGTTGTGTCGGGCGTGCCTCTGTTTATGGCGGGCGAAATATCCTGTAGCGACCAGTTGTATTCCCAGCCGTTATTGGCTAAACCATAGTCTGGAGCGGGATTAACAAACAATGGGTCATCTGTAATCATTGGCCCACCCGGAGCAAGCCCTTTCCAGATAAGGTTATGGAAGAGAATAGGTTCGTGGTAATGCCATTTGATTACATCATCATCGTTTGTGTTGGAAAAATTATTCCATAAAATATTATTATAAAATATAATATCTTCCGATACAGTATAAACACCCGGTAAAATTGCATCAAACCAATTGTTTGCGATGGTGTTGTTATACACCCTATTGGTGCTGGGCAATCGTGAGAATTGTAAGGTCCGTATATTATAATTATTAGTCATAATGTTGTTAAAAAAGTGAACTTCCTCTGCAAGAAAGAATACGGCACGTAATGAAATGTTGTTATGTATGCGGTTGTAACTGGCAAGGCAATAGGATAATCCCGGCCAGGTATTAGAAATATACATGGCTGAACCGTCTCCATTGTATTGTGTTAGAGGGGATTTTGCATTACTATAAGAAGAATATGCAACATTATTTATGAGGAGATTATTGATTGCAAATAAACTATCATGATCATTTGAATAAATAGCCCCACCAAAAGCAAGTGTTTTATTGTTTTGGAATAAACTATTTGAAATAGTTACCTTATGCACGTTATCACAATACAGCCCACCCCCTCTTGTTCTGGAAAAATTAAACAGAAAGGAACAACTATCAATTTCTATTGAACCGTAGTCCAATACCCGCATGGCACCACCCCTGTTGGCTGAAACGGTATCAGTATTATATTGGAACGTGTGCCAAGAACCCGGAACATTTGCTTTACCATATTTAAAAACGCAATTTTTAAATACTGCCTTACCATTTGGGTTGTTTAACAAATGAATCCCTTTCCACCCTCCTGATATTGTGGCTGTGTCGGTAAGCCCTAAAGTATCGGTAGTGGTGAAGTAGATCTTATTGTTAAGTTCCCCATGGGCTAACACATCGCCAAATGTCTGTATTTTTGATTGGTTATGGATGGTAACAACAGTTCCCGGATTAATGACCAATGTTGTTTGTTCGTTTAGGTAAACGTCCTCAAACAAGTCAATTGCACCTGACCAAACCAAGGTGTCGTTAAGTTGACTGGCACCAGCCTGTATGCCGGTGATTAGCATAATGCTAAGTATTAATTTCTTTTTCATGTTCTTTTTTTTTTAAGTTGTTAATGCCCCCAATCGTGCCAGTTAGTAAATTGGGAGAGAAATGTGATATGTTTCATTCAATCAGTCCAATATGCCGCCTGGCAGGCATTCAAACGTTGAGTAATATGCAGCATAGCCATGGTAGTACCTCCATCCGTAGCCTGAAATTGAATCAGCAAACGTATAAATGCCTACTGAAGTAAAGAAATTATTTCCGTCAGGAATAAGGCCATTATTTGCCTCTTTTTGATAAAACAACTCAGCTCCGAACCCTAATAATGTGTTGAGTGTTTCTGGGTCAAGGCATGGTGGGTCATATGCCCCTTGCCTTAATTCATAGAATATTCTATCATCTTCATAACCATTTTTCCAAGTATGTGAAGCACCGGTAATTTTTATTTTCCCATTTGCGCAGGCTGGATAAGGTACATACCAAGGATTTGGGCTATTGAATCGCCACTCCAATTCATCACCGGCATCATGGTAAGGCGGTGGGGGCGGCGGATTTACTGGATCACATCTACCCAAAGTATAGCCCCAATACCAATACTCGTCCACAAAAGGAGTGTAGAGTGGACCTGGCCCAAAGCCCAGCCCTGTATAAACAGTAACTTGGGCTTCGAAAGACCTCCCCGAAAAATCAACAACTACATCGCCAATAACCATGTGAGCCAGTTCGGTTCCTGATTGGGCAAGCAAACTATTTAGGTGGCTCTCCATATTATCAAGCAGTAAACCCAGGTCGGTAACTCTAGCCATTTGGTTTTCATCCAAAGGCAGAGTGTAGTACATGGTATCCACTTCAAATTTTCCAAACAGGCTGTCAGGATAACCTTGAGTTACATTATAAAAAGCTTCCACATACCATTCTGCACTGTCGAGCTGCATGGTTGTTGTACTTTTTTGGGGATTGTCAATTGCCTTTTTAAAAGCAACCAATTTGTTGTAAATAATTTGTGCGCTCTCGGTCATTTGAAATTGTTGTTTTGTGACAACTTCAGTGTCTTTGTTTTTCTGACACGAAAACAGCATAGCCAAAGAGAATATGGCCAATAAAATCTGGTGTTTAACGTTTTTATTCATAATAATTGAATTTGGTTTTATGTAAAAATTAGAATGCTTTGTTTGGTTATTCTTTTTTGAAAAACAATCATGGAGGCTCTGGCTTCTTGTCGGAGGTTACTGATATACACCTTCGATGCAGACACAGCAGTTAGCTTTGTTGATGTTAAATTAACCAATACAGCTTTTACAGGCATCACATCGCCATCAAGTGAAGGTGCTCCAATTGCTATGGCTTCGATGCCGAAGAGTTTTTTTTCAAATATTTTATTTAGCATGTTAGTTGTGATTTCTGTTTCCTTTGGTCAGATCGTGCAAATATTAAGAATTCTATTTGATAAAAAGATGTATGGAGTGCTCTAAAAATTAGTTTTTTTATTTTTACAGACATAAATCAGGATCCTTTCAAATCTGAGCTCAAAAAGTTGGTAAATATACAAAAACTATTCTTATTTTCCAAATAGTTTCTTATTATTATCGTTGCAATATTTCTTGTCTCAACTTTTAGTCTAAGTTCGTTGGCGATCTTTAGCATGAAACCTGTTGGGTTCTGTTGAACTGTGACCGCCCACCCGTAGTTTGAGCTGGGTTTCAATTTTGGTCATCAGTTCGTTTTTACGGATAGGTTTTGCGATATAATCATCAAAACCTGCATCCATAAAGCGCTCTTTATCGCCGGCCATGGCATAGGCTGTTTGGGCGATAAAAGGCACAAATTTGTATTCAGGATAGTCAGTTTTGATTTGCTGCATCAGCCGTATGCCATCCCATGGAGCCGGCAGATTGATGTCGAAAAGCATCACCTGATACACAAATCCTTTTTTGTATTTCTCGCCAATTATTTTCAGGGTTTCTGTGCCATCAACGGCTAAGGTGACGTTGCCCGAAGGTTCAAGGAGTTTTTGCAACACCATCCGGTTCATGCGGTCGTCTTCCACAATGAAGATGTCGGGTTTTCCGATTTCCGGCGCATTGGCAATTGGTTTGCTCTCGGGGAGAGCACCGGTTTTCACCGAGACAAGGAGTGGCAACGAAACCTCTACGGTGGTACCTGCGCCTTTTTCGGAATGGATATGGATCTGCCCGTGCATCAGCTCCACAAGTTTTTTAGCCAAGGGCAAACCCAGTCCGGCGCCCTGATAAGGCCGGTCATAGCCGGCGCTTTCTTGTCGGAAGGCATCGAAAAGATGCTTCATATAGCCTGGCTCAATGCCAATACCGGTATCTTTTACCTTGATAACAAGATATTTACCCGATGTGTCAACCGAAGTGGAAATCGTTACAAAACCCAAATCGGTATATTTCACAGCGTTATCTACTACGATATAGAGCACCCACATCAGCTTTGCAGAATCGGCTACCACTTGTGGTGTTTCGGTAAGTTTGGTCTTGAATTTCAGTCCTTTCTCGTTGGCTGCGAAAGCAAGGGTCTCACAGGTGTTGCGGATGATGACGGATGCATCGCAGGGCGCAAGTTCAACCTCAATTTCGTTGGCTTGTATGCGGCTGATTTCGATGATGTTGTTAATCAGACTGAGCAGCCGGTCGCCGCTTTGCTGAATCCCGGTTGCATAGCCGTAAAGTTCACTGTTTTCCATGATGGCCAGCTCAGTTTCGAGCAAACTGGCAAAACCAATGATACCGTTGAGTGGAGTGCGAATCTCGTGGCTCATATTGGCCAGAAAAGCATCTTTGAGATAACTGGCATCTTTCAGGCGTTTTAAAGTCTTTTTCAACTCTACGTCTTTGGCCCGTGCATCAACCAATTTACTTTCTAAATGAGCCGTCCGCTCTGTGATCATCGCCTCAAGCTGCTGTTTTTCTTTCAACATCTGATGCTGAAACAAACCATAATCTTCCTGTACTTTCAGATAGTTTTCTTTGGTGCGATGGCTTAAAGCCAATAGCAGGACAACGGTAAAGGGCAATAATAGAATCAGCGAAACAAGCATTGCCCACCACACTGCCGACGATTTCCAGTTTAGGCGTGTGCTGAGCCCGGTTTCCAGTTCTTGTTTTTGGGCCGTATGAGGCAAAATGTCGGCCTGATGTAAAACGATTGCTTCATGAAGCAGCTTTGTGGCGCTGTCAGTTTTTCCATTTGACAGCATCAGGCGGGCAAGTTGCAAACGAACTTCCCATTGCATTGAGCCATGATCGAGCGAATCGGTCAGTTGGAGTTGCTTCCTGAGATAATATTCGGCAAGCGGTAACGAAAACTTTTCGGCACGCCAGGCCATCTCACTCAAAATGAGCGCTTTTTGTGAGATTTCGGCCTTTTGATAGGCGTTTTCTAAGCTGTCG
>JBDHYV010000075.1:0-10541 GCA_039811545.1 Bacteroidales bacterium
AAGTGTTTTTTCTATGAGTGGCAGAAAATACTCTATTGCTTTTTTTATTCTTTCCTGCAGATTGTTGTTTTGCTCAATATTGGGGTTTTGCTGTGCGAGTTGTAGAATCTGATGTCGAAACCGTATGCCAATTGTCGCAATCTCGGTATCGAAACTCGTTTCTACGCCTCGAAGATCATTGATGATTTGTTCTCCGAAGGATAGTTTGTTCTCGTTTAAAATCTTGATAAGCTGTTGTATTCGTTTGCTGATGCCTTCAAAGTTGAACATCTCATTTGCCAATTGGAGTTGAAAGGCATTTTTCGCGTTGCTGAGGGAGTTTTCATCAGGTTTTTCGGCTTCTGCTTTTTGCATGAAGCTGTTGATGATGCTGTTGGTTTTGATGGCACTAGATGGGATTTTGGAGCGAAAGAGCATCCCTTCAAGCGAAGTGCAGCGGCTCAGCGCAACATACACTTGACCGTGTGCAAAGGCTGCACGGGCATCAATGATGACCTTGTCGAAAGTGAGGCCTTGGCTTTTGTGGATGGTGATGGCCCAGGCCAAGCGCAGCGGGACTTGGGTGAACGACCCTATCACCTCTTCTACAATCTCTTTGGTTTCGCTGTTCAACGAATAGCGGCAGTTTTGCCATTCAACGGGTCTTGTTTCAATCACTTCATCTCCGTTGTTGCAAGCCACGCTGATAGTGTTGTTTTCATCGTCAATATCCACAATTTGCCCAATTTTTCCATTAAAATATTCTTTGGCAGGGTTGGGATCGTTTTTTACGAACATCACCTGGGCACCGATTTTCAAGGTTAGTTCATCCAGCGTAGGATACAGATACTCAGGGAAGTCGCCTTTAATAGTGGCTTTGAACCGATATGTCTTTTTCTTGATTGTGCCCAGTCGCTCGTCGTTGATAGATTGCGCCTGAAGGCTGTGTGTGGTGAGGGTGATATAGCCTTCCGGGTTTTTTTCAACGATTTCGGGGAGATATCGCTTATTCAACTCGCGAATATCGTCCTCATCAGGTGCTGAAGAACGTACTTTGTTTAGTAAGTGGATAAAATGGCTGTCGCTTTGGCGGAAAATGGTTTTTAGCTCGATGCTGACATAGGGTGTCTGTCCGAGTGCCTTACTGCTGAAGAAATAAACGGATGGATAAAATCTTTCGAGCATTTTCCATTCGTCTTCTTTAGCCACGGGTGCAAGTTGGTGCAGGTCGCCGATCATCAGCAACTGAAGTCCGCCAAATGGCTGATGGCGGTTGCGATAGCGACGCAAAACTGCGTCAATGGCATCCATAGTATCGGCTCTGACCATACTGATCTCGTCAATCACGAGCAAGTCGAGACTGCGGATGAGGTTAATTTTTTCGCGGTTAAATTTCTGGTTGCGCGCTGCTGCTCTGGCAGGTGCCGCGACAACGGCTGAGCTAATTTTTTCAATTTCGCCTGGCAGTTGCGGCCCAAAGGGCAGTTGAAAGAAAGAGTGTATCGTCTGGCCTCCGGCATTGATGGCAGCCACTCCTGTGGGTGCCAGCACCACAAAACGTTTTGTGGTGAGGCGATTAAGTTGTTTCAGAAAAGTGGTTTTTCCGGTTCCTGCCTTCCCTGTAAGGAAAATGTGAATGTTGGTGTATTGGACATATTGCCCTGCAAGTTGAAGTTCCCGGTTGCTTTGAAGAGTCATGAAAAATGACGTTGGCTTATTACCAGTTGAGGTAATGAATGGTATAATTGTCTTGCTGATAGCTTGAGATCACTGTTTTACGTCCTTTTTCGGCATCGCTTATGCTTGTAAATGCATTGGAGGTGCGATGGCCGCGGTCGGCGAGATTCCAGCCAGGAAACTGGGTGGTGAGCAGATGATTGAATTCGTAATTCAGGTCGTAGTCTTTCTTTTCTTTATGGATGTTTGACACGAATCCGTGATAGGATTTTTTGCCAGTGTTTTCGGGGTCGCAGTAGCACGAGGAGAAAACAAAGAAAAATTTTGGTCCGCGGCTAAAGTCAATGGGTGCATCTGCCAGCGGGCTTTCTATCACGTCGAAGTTTTGTCCGGTGTTGATGCCGCAGCGATAAACGCTGCCAACAAGGTTGTAACACACATCAATTCCGGTGATATAGAGGTCGAGGTCGCCATCGCCATCAAAATCGCCCCAGCGTGCAGTTCCGTTGGCCAAGCCGGGAAGTCCGGCCATGATATCTTTAAAGCCTTTGCCCTGTATGTTCTTGAGAACGAGGGTATAGGGCCGCTCTAAACTTTCGCCTGTGATGACGATGTCAGCAAAACCATCGCCATCAAAATCGCCGGCATCGAGCGAGGCATTCATCAATTGGCGGATGCCGCTGTTATTGCCTTCGGTAAACTGGTAGTTGCGTCGGTTGAGATAATATTTTGTGACGGGGTTGCCATTTTTCGCTTGTCCGGCAATCATCAGGTCGGGTAGTCCGTCGTTGTCAAAGTCGGCACTGACAGCATCACTGTGATAAAGTGGAGTGAAGTTGGTTCGGCTAGGGGCGAAGCTGCCGCTTTGCTGGATGTAAAGCCGGGTGATAATCTCGTTGTTCGTCTTACCTGTGAGGAGTACATCTAATTTTCCGGTGTTGTTAAAATCGACCCATAGGGCTCTCCCGAAACGGATGCCGGGCATGGAGGTTTGTGTGGAGCTAAGACTGCTGCCGTTGTTGCGCAGGATGAGGGTCTGAGATTGGCCGTTGTCGCCTACACCGCAAATCAGGACGTCCAAATAACCGTCTTTGTCGTAATCACCAAATTGGACTGAGCCATCGGATAGTGCAGGGATCTGATGCTGACTTTTGATGAAGCCACCGTTTTTCTGTTGAAGGTAGATGCCGGCAATGCGTTTCCCGTTGTTGCCAATTCCGGTGATGACAATGTCCTGCAGTCCGTCTTTATTGAAATCGCCAACATCTATTCCGCCCATCGAAACGTCAGGAATCCCGGAAGCGGTGGCCACAGAAGGCGAGCCTTTTTGCTGATGAAGTACGGTTCGGCTTAGGCTTCCACTGCCCGAAACCTGACCACTGGCAATGGGGTGAAGCCTTTTACCCGATGATAGCCAAACAGCTTTGGAGTGAACCATTGGAGTGCCTGAGCGGGGAACTTCAACAAAAATCTGAGCCTGAGCCTGAAGCCCAAATATGACGAATATGATGTGAAGGGTCAGCCGGATGGGGTTTTCATGTTTCATAAGATTGTCAGTGGGTTTGGGATAAAATGGGTTTTGTTTTTTTTTGTGCGCAAGGCTGTCATGGGGTTATGAGTTTAAAAATATTCGTGATGCTTCGATGAGTTTTCCCGTGCTGATTGGTTTACTCAGATAGGAGTCAAAACCCATTCGGATGTATTTATCGCCATCTTCTGTAAGAGAGAAGGCCGATACGGCGATGATCTGTTGTCGTGGCTCTGCTTTTTTTATTTCTTTCATGGCTTCAATGCCGTCTTTTTCGGGCATCTGTATGTCCATCAAAATGAGATCGGGCTTGTGTGCCAGAGCCATATCTACTGCAATGAGCCCGCTTGAGGCATGCAAAATAGTGGCATTGGTGCTGCGAAACATTCGTTGGATGAGGGTGAAGTTGGTTTCCACATCTTCGGCCACGAGGATGATTTTGTTTTCAAGGTTAAGGAAGTGCGGTTCGTTGATGTGTGAAGTGGCAGGAGCCGGCAGTGTGAAATAAAACGCAGAGCCTTTGCCAACGACCGACTCAACCCAAATAGTACCCCCGAGCAGTTGTGTCAGGTTTTTGGTGATGGCAAGGCCAAGACCTGTTCCGCCAAAAAGACGTGTGTGCGAGTCATCGGCTTGTCTGAAACGCTGAAAGATGACGTCTAATTTTTCTTCGGGGATGCCGATTCCGGAGTCTTTAACAAAAAACTGATAATTGTCGCCAATAGGGATGACACCAAATTCGATCTCGCCGTGTTGGGTAAATTTCAGAGCGTTGCTCAATAGGTTAGTAAAGATTTGGTTGAGGCGCATTTTGTCAGACTGGATAAGGGGTTGATCAGTTTCATCGCCGGCGTTGAGTATCAGCCGGATGTCGTGCTTCTGACAAAGATTGAGTTGCTGCCTGAAAGTGAAGAAAAGGGTATCAAGCAACTCTTTAAGGTTAAACTCTGTGTTCTGTATCTTGAGCTCCCCTGCTTCAATTTTCGAGATGTCAATAATGTCGTTGATCAGGTTGAGCAGCACTTTCCCACTCGAACGTATCATTTCGACGAACTCTTTTTTCTCATCGTTTTCATATTCGTCTGAAGCTAGTAAGTCCGAAAAGCCCAGGATTGCGTTCATCGGTGTGCGGATTTCATGCGACATATTGGCCAGAAATGCCGATTTGAGGTGGTCAGACTCTTCGGCTTTGTTTTTGGCTTTAATAAGATCGCTTTCAAACTTCTTGGTTTCCGTGATATTTTCCATCACAACAACCAGTCCGGTAAATTCTCCATCATTGTTAAGTGGCGCGGCCTTGAGGCGAATCCAGCGGACAAGCTTTTCGTTGCGGATACGGAAATTTAGGTCGGCCACAGCTTCGCCCGATTTATGGGCGTTCTGCCATGTCATCTCTACTTTTTTGCGGTCTTCATTCAGAATGTGACGAAGCCAGGTGCTGTCGAGAAATTCTTTTGCCGGTATGCCGGTTGATTCAGTGAGACGACGGTTGGTGTGGATGATCCTGCCATCGGTGTTGGTTACGGCAATGCCAAATGGAGAAGTGTCGTAAATGCCTTTGAGGTGTTGTTGGCTCTCTTTCAATATGTTGTATGTGTCCTGCTTTTCTTTAATTTCCCTGTAAAGCTGTTCTGTGCGTTCATCTACTCTTGTTTCCAACTCCAGATTCAGTCTTTCAAGGTTCTTCTTGTTTTTGTAGTTTACCATTAGCCGGTTGATAAAAACCAACACGATAACGGACAATAAGAGAATAAAGGCTCCGGCAATAACGTATTTGAGCCGGTAATCATTTTCGACCAAGCGAAGACGTAGTATCTCATTTTGTGAATCTAACTTCTGAGTTTCATATTTCACTTGTAACTCGGTTATCTCGTGATATCGGCGTTCGGAAAACAAACTGTCTCTCAGGCGCGAGGTTTCATCAGCATAATAAAGTGCTTTTTCAGGTTTGTTTAGCAGCTTGTAAATATCTTTCTGAAGTTTGAAGTTATTGTGGAGAATTCCTTTGCTATTGATGCTCAGCCCGATGTTTTCTGCTTCTTCAAGATATTGAAGGGCTTTTATGTATTTTTTCTGGATAAACAAAAGGTTGGCCATCTGGTTAAGCACCGACGCTTTGCTGTAAAGATTGCCTGTTTTGTCGTGAAAAGCTAAGGATTGCTCAAGATATTGCTGTGCATCATCGAAGCGGTTAAGGGCGGTCATCACCTTTCCAATACTGGCATAGACATCGGCTAATCGCAAAAGATCATTGTTTTTTTTGTGGATAGCCATAGCACTGATAAAGAAATCCAGAGCTCGACGGTATTCTTTCATGTCGAGCAATACCAGCCCAATGGAGTTTTGAGAGTAGGCAACCTGACTGTCATCCTTGAGGTGTTCTTTCAAAAAAAGGGATTTAAAGTGGTGATCCAGAGCTTTCTCAAATTCTCCTATCTGTTGATAGACGTTGCCAATATTGGCCAGTGAAAAAGCAATGCCCATGCTGTCGTTTTTCTGTTCAAAAACTTTGAGGGCAACAAAATGCAGTTCGAGGGCTTTTTCCGGCAGGTTTAATTTGCGGTAACAAACGCCCTCTTCGTTGATGAGCTGTGCCATTAACAGTTCGTAACTGGCGATGTCGGGCATTTTATATGCCTCTTTTGCGTAATGAATTCCAGCAGCAGGGTCAATGTTGCGCAGGTTTTTCACTAACTCAACATAAGTCTTTATCCTATCACCATTGCGGGTCTGGGTAAGCATGTTCTTCAAACTGTCAATGTTGGCAGGTGCTGTGTTGGCAAAAAGCCATCCGGGCAGTAGTAAGAAGGCTGCTGCAACATAGATGAAAAATCTACCAGATACCCTTTGCATTTTACTGCTGCTTTTTGAAGTACTCTGGAGCAAATATAAGAAATTTGACAAGCAATGCCCCGATTTTTAATGAAGATACAGCTTTTTTTATTTCACAGGGCTGCTGAGCAATGGAAAGATGCTATCAGACTTTGGGCGACAGAAGTTTGAGTACTTCATTGATCAGTGCTTCGGCATTAACAGGCTTGCTCAGATAGCTGTCGTAACATTTGTCGTTGGCCACAAAAGCCGGATTGCCACTAAAAGTACTGATTGAAATGACCGGTAGGTTGGGTCGGATTGATTTGATGATCTCGGTGGCAGTTGTTCCGTCCATGCCCGGCATGTTGTAATCCATCAATATCAGATCACAAGGCATCCCGCTTTGGATGTGCTCAACCGCTTTTATACCGCTATCGCAATAACTGAAAATCGGGTTAAACTTCCCCAATACAGCTTTCATCAACAGGTAGTTAACCCGCAAATCATCAACTACAAGGATGTATAAAGGCTCGCTTTTGCTTGAAAGTAGTTCGTCCATCCGATTTTCCTTGCTTGTTGCCACAGTGTGAAGATCAAGAGTTTTCATTTCTACACGATGTGCAATTAATAGGCCATTAATACAATATGCGGAAAATCAGAATGATATATAAATGTAAGAGCCAAATATGAGTTTCATTTCGGGAAAAGAATCTAATTAATGGACTGTATTTCAGTGAAAACTCATTTTTAATCCAAAAACCTCATGCCGGTGGTCTCGATTTTCAGGTTTTGAACCCTCGGAAATAGAAACAAAGTGAGACGGTTCCTAAAAAGGGGAAACGACTCCGTAATATCCCGTTTAAGGAATCAGGAGCGAAGAACTTCTAAAGATTCTCGTTGAAATATGTGCTGATTTTTCGGATCAAATGTGCGCGGTCTTTGCCTTGCACATTGTGCAGATGACCGGGATAAACAAAATAGTCCACCAATTTGCCTTCGTCCACACAGGCTTTGAGAAAACTCAGGCTGTGTTGCCAAAGAACAACCGGATCCACATCGCCTTGAATAACCAGCAGTTTCCCTTCGAGGTTTTTGACTTTCGAGCGCAAATTGGCTGCGGCGTAGCCATCGGGGTTCTCATCGGGAGTATCCATATAGCGTTCGCCATACATTACCTCATAATATTTCCAGTCAATGACCGGCCCACCGGCAACGGCCACCTTGAAAATTTCGGGATGGCTAAGTTTGAGATTGATTGACATAAAACCTCCAAAGCTCCAGCCGTCAACACCGATACGGTTTTCGTCAACAAAGGGCAGTTTTTTCAGGTATTCGATGCCTTTGAGCTGGTCTTGCATTTCTACCTTGCCCAATTGGCGATGGACTACCTGCTCAAACCGTTTTCCGCGGTGTGCTGAGCCACGGTTGTCGAGGGTGAAAACTACATAGCCTTTCTGACTCAGATAGTTGAGATAAAAACCTGCGCCGTTCAGCCAACTATCGGTAATGAGCTGGGCGTGTGGCCCCCCGTAAACATAAACGATGACGGGATATTTCTTTTCTGGATCAAATGGTGTAGGAAGTATCAATCGGCCATAAAGCAATGTGCTGTCATCGGCCCTGAGCTCGATGATTTCGGTTTTTCCTAAACGGTATTCTTGAAGCGGGTTTGCGGCACTTAAAAGATTTTCTAAGCACTTTCCTTTGTTGTTGAGAAGGTTGATCTCTCTGACGGTTGCAGAGCTGTTATAGGAGTCTATTACAAAATTACCATTAAAACTGATCATGCTGCGATGTGTGCCTTTTTCAGGAGTCAGCAGGGTCCGCTTCAGGTTGTGTAGGTCAACCGAATAGGTTTGCCGTTCGAGCGGACTGGCTTCTGTTGACTGGAAAAAAACTCTTGTTCCTTTTGGGTCGAAACCAAGGAAATCGGTAACTTCAAAGTCGCCTTTTGTCAACTGCTTGATTAAAGTGCCGTTGGTATTATAGAGATAAAGATGCGCAAAGCCGTCGCGTTCGCTAACCCACACGAATTGATCCGGTTTAGTCGGTACAAAATAGAGCGGATGCGAAGGTTCTACATAATGTTCGTTGAGTTCGTCGAAGAGGGTTCGAAGTTCTTTGCCGGTTTGCGCGTCAAATGCTTTCAGGCGCATGAAGTTTTGTTCGCGGTTGAGAATTGCCGTATAAACGACCTTGCTGTCGGGTTGCCAGCTCACACAAGTGAGATATTGTTCGGCAGGTTCACCTGTTTCAAGGTAAACAGTCTGTTGAGTGTTTAAATCATAAACCCCAATGGTTACGTGATGGCTTTTCATCCCTGCCATAGGGTACTTTTCGTTTTTCAGCGTGGCAATGCGGCTGCTGATGTCCACCAACGGATAATCGGTTACCATGCTCTGATCCATTCGATAGAAGGCAATACGGTGTTCGTCATCCGACCAAAAAATGCCTTTAGCAATCCCAAATTCATTCCGATGAACCACTTTCCCGCTCACCACATCTGCCGGATTTTCGGTGATGCGTCGGTGCTCGTTGCCGATGGCAACATACAGGTCGTTGTCAAGTGTATAGGCCACTTTCAGGCTGCCGGTTGCTATCTGAACGTTGTCGGCTTCTTCGGGAAGCGTTGTGATGAGCTTGATTTTTGCTCCGGGCATCAACAGCTCAAAAAGCTTGCCTTTGCTTTGGTAATAGGCACGGTCTGGCGAAAGCCATTTGAGAGCCGGAAGCCGCTTCAAACTGTCTTCACCCATTGCCGACAAGCTGCTGTTCATCTCATCGAGCGTGAGATAAACGGTTGTTTTTACTTTTTGCGCAGACGAAATTTTCACTTCGTTCTTTTCAACATAAGAGAAAACATCGCTTCGACCCATCCATTGCAGTTGAGCGAGATTTTTTGGGAAAAGTGCGGGATTCATCCCGACTACCTCTTCGGGTGTAAACATTTTTTCCTGACTGTAGCCAAAAACAACAACGAGTGCGACAAAAATCAAGATGAGAAAGGAGCGTTTTTTCATGGTCTTAATGTGTTAAAACTTCATTCTGATGCAATGATAAGGCGAATATACACTTGCAATGCGGCAATTCAGTTAAAGGCGGTCTCTTTCAAGCCAAAAGGATTCAGGAAATATTGCGTACGGCTTCCACAAAACTTGCCATCAGTTGTGGTTGTTTCTCGAGCATATTTCCAATGACCACCACATCGGCACCGGCTTTGAGTTTAGCGGCTGCCATTTCGGGGGTTTTTATGCCGCCGCCAATCACCAAAGGCACGCCAATGCTGGCTTTCACCGACTGTATCATGGAGTCTGGAACGGGGTTTAAAGCTCCGGAACCGGCATCCATGAAGATGAGTTTCATGCCCAGCATCTCGCCGGCCATGGCCGTACACATAGCGATGTCGTTCTTGTCGGAAGGGATGGGGAAGCTGTTGCTCATGTAACTCACTGTGGTCGGACGCCCGCTTTCGATGAGCATATATCCCGTGCTGATGACCTCCAATCCACTGATTTTCAGATAGGGAGCGGCTATCACATGAGCGCCGATGAGCATGTCGGGATTGCGGCCCGAAATGAGCGAAAGAAAAAGGAAGCTGTCGGCCAGATGACTCACTTGATGTGTGTTTCCAGGGAAAAGGATAACCGGAACGGTAGTTTTCGATCGGATGAGACGAATGCAATGGTTCAGGCCGTTGTTGGTCAGCAGCGAGCCGCCAACAAAAATAAAATCAACACCGCAACGCTCAGCCTCAGCAGAAAGGATAAGCATTTCTTCGTCCGTGGGTTTGTCGGGATCAATCAATACGGCAATTTTCTTTCCCGGACTGCAGAAACGTTCGTAATTGTTCATGGTGGATGGCTTGGTCTATCAGGCAAAAATACAAAACCAGATGCGATAACCGCTAATATTTTATGAAATGATTTTGGCCCCAGGCTGTCAATGGAAAAAAGATTCGTTGTTTATTTGCCAAATTCTTGACCATTTTAAATGCTTGCGAAATGGGTTTTTTGGAGACTGTTTTCGCGTTTGTCGGAAATCGGCAGCCGAAAACTTTCTTTCCCTTGATTCGCCGGGCTAAACGTCTAATTTTGTTGTTGTTTATGCCTGTTTTATGCGTGGTCTCCATCTCATTCTCGTTTGCTTTACGTTGCTGTTATTTTATTCGTCCGGACTGATTGGGCAGGAGAAGAAGCAACTCAATGCGTTTCGTTTTGCACAGCCTCCCAAAATTGACGGTCAGCTCAATGACAGTTGTTGGGTGGCGGCTTCCGAAGCAATTGATTTTGTGCAAATTGAACCATATAATGGTAGGCCTCCCGTTTTCCCGACACGGGTTTTGGTGGGTTACGACGATTTTGCGCTTTATATTGGTGCCAGATTGTACGATACGCACCCCGACAGCATCTCGCTCGAGCTGCATGAACGCGACAATGTGGGATTGGCCGATTTTTTTGAAGTGATTCTCGATCCCTTCGACGATGGGCTGAATGCCCTCGCATTTGTCGTTACTGCACGAGGAGTTCAGGCAGATATGAAAATG
>JBDHYV010000076.1:0-10244 GCA_039811545.1 Bacteroidales bacterium
ACGAGCGGATGAGTCAGGGGTTGCTCACCGAGCTCGGAGGCGTTGCGTTGACAGTGGCTCTCAAGGACAAACCACAACAAACCCAGGCTTTGTGGATGACAGCTTATGGACTCGGCAGTCAGGTGGGGGTTTTACTTCCTTACAGCCGCCTTCACGAGAGCGAAGCCGACAAACTTGGCCTGATTTTCATGGCCATGGCCGGCTATAACCCACAGGAAGCCGTGGCTTTCTGGCAGCGGATGGCTTCAATGAAAGGTGGCCAGGCTGTCCCGGAATTCCTTAGCACACACCCATCGGATGCCACCCGCATCGCTCAAATAAAAAAATGGCTGCCCGAAGCAATGACCTATTATAAAAGGTAAACGAAAAACAACGAAAAAACCCTTACCTTTGTAAAAATCAATAAGGAAGGAGAATCCATGAAAAAATTTGCCGTAGTGCTGGCAGGATGTGGCGTTTACGACGGGGCAGAAATACATGAAGCCACCCTTGCCATGCTAGCCATTAAAGAAGCCGGTGCAGATTACCAATGTTTTGCTCCCGACATGGAACAATACCATGTAATCAACCATCTGACGGGCGAAGTGATGAACGAAAAGCGCAATGTGCTGGTTGAGGCCGCACGTATTGCCAGAGGAAAAATCCTGCCTTTGTCGAAGTTCAAGACCAACGATTACGATGCCCTTCTTTTCCCTGGAGGTTTTGGTGCAGCCAAAAACCTGTCAACCGTAGCTTTCGACGGTTCTCAGGCCAAGGTTCAACCCGATGTCGAAGCTGCCATCAAAGCCATGTCGAAAGCAGGTAAACCCATCGGTGCCATGTGCATCTCGCCTACATTTGTCGCCAAAGTGCTTGGCGATGTGAATGTAACCATCGGCAATGATGATGGAACCATCAAAGTTATCGAATCTTTTGGCTCCACACATGTAAAAACACAACATGGCGATGTGGTTTACGATCAGCAACGGCGGGTATTTACTACTCCCTGCTATATGCTTGATGCCACCATCAGCGATATCTGGGATGGAGCCATGAACCTCGTTGAGGCCATTATGGAATCATTCGGCGAAAAGGAATAAACAGTGTATTCTCCTCCGCGAAGAAGGCTCATTCAGCCCATCCCATGATCGGCATTATCCGCAAAAATTCTGGCTGATACGAAGCCTCGATGGTGTATGGCAGGTTGCTGACGGGATGCACAAAACGGAGCGACACCGCATGTAACAAGAGTGTGCTGTGCTGAAATTGTTGCAGAAACAAACGATTCTGTTTGTTGCATCCATGCGGGCGATCGCCAATAACAGGATGAAAGATATGTGCCAGATGGCGTCGTATCTGATGCATACGACCCGTTTCGGGCATCACTTCGAGCAGCGAATAGCGCGACGTGGCAAAACCGGCGGAAGGGATATCAAGCTCTGCCGTTTTGAGCCGACGATAATGGGTAACGGCCTGTTGAAGTCGTCCGGTTTCGTTGCGTAATGGCGCATCCACGATGCCTTGCTCTTCGGTGTATCCCCTGACGATTGCATGATAGGTTTTTTGGGGCTGATGTTGCATAAACTGCTGCTGCATTAGGCTGTTAGTTGTGGGATCGAGCGCAAAAAGCAATACCCCCGCTGTCTTCCGATCAAGGCGATGTACGGGATAAACATATCGGCCCAGCCAGTTGCGAACCCATTGTACGGCAAATTCAGATGCGTCGGCAGCAATCGGGCTTTTGTGTACCAGCAACCCATGCGGCTTGTTGATAGCGACGAGATATTCATCGCGAAAAAGAATCTGAGGCGACAATTCCATTTTGAGTGATAGGAAAAAACTGAGCGCAAAAGTAAAGCTCTTTTTTGCGTGAAGATAATCCAGCATCAATGATTGCTGCTGAAACTCAGCCATAGAGACAACGAAATGTCGTTTTACCAGTCAATCGTTACACGCTCCTGAGGCTGAAGATCGAACCAAAGGATGATGTCGTCACCGGAGAGTTTTTGGTTTTTCGTTTCCCGACCATTGACCCGCACCTTATTTCCCGTCATTGCCATACTCATCCCCCTGATTGCGATATTGGAAGGATTGAACAATTCCAATGAATGATCGGAGATTTTTGCTATACGAATCTGCCGCAATCCTTCGTAGTGGCTCACAATCTGTTGCACGGTTGCCGGCAGAACAAGACGTTTTTCTCGAAGTTGTTGGAGTGTTTTCAATGCCCTGTTGAAACCGTCCATTGCCACCATATTGCCATCGGCTTCACTTTTCCAGTAACCTTTGCCCTCTTTCACCCAGGCCGGATAGGTATGGGCAAAATAAACCGACCGGTTTTGGATGAGCTGATCCATTCGTTTTGGTTGGAAAAGATAATCCCACACCTCATCGGTGGGAGCTTCGAGGGTTCCGGTGGTGCCCCAGAGCATTGCTTCGGGAAACGAAGGATGACGACTAATCATCGAAACGGGAAAAGCATCGCCAAATCCGGGATAGGGAATCATAAAATGTCCATCGAAAGCAAAAGCGTTCCATGGGCCGACCTCTTCGTACCAAGCATTCCACAGGTAACGGATCCCATACTTTTTCCACAACCGGCGAGCAGTTACCGGCGATTGGGGATCAAGACCATCGCAGCAAAGGTTTTCGCGGTTATTTTCGGCCTTATTGTTGTAGCCATGATCAATCCAATTTACCGACTTAAACCGCAACTGCATATCCTTCAGTGCTTTGCGAAGCATGGCAGGTGTCGAGGTAAACTGTTCGGGCGTGTGCAAGCAAATTTCGTGGCCTTCGTCATACAGTTGCAGCATCAGGTTGGCAAACGCACTATCGCTGGTAAGGGTGGCATGGAAACCCGTGAAAAGCCCGTCGCTGGCCTGTCTATTACGAATGCCATCGGGATTGGCATAAAAGATGCTTCGCGTCACCGGAATGCCATATCCGATAAAACCTCCCACAGCATCCGCAGGTCGAACAAGATTGCTTCTGCCGAAATTCACCGCCCGCTGAGTAGCAATATCAGTCCAGTCGGCATGTTCTGTCCACACAAAAGCAGCATCATAGCCATAGGGAACCCAAAGAAAGCGTGGAACAGCGTTGGATTTGAGGCCAAAAAAGAACGAAAATGAGCCGCTGAAACATTGCTTTTTCTGAATGGTGGCTGCCGAAAGATCAACAAAATAGTCCGATGTGTCGGGAATCAGCGGATAATGCAACAAAGGATGGTCGGTGGCCAAATCGAGGTTCAGAAAAAGCTGACCTTTTTGGGTATTGAGCTGGCTCGACGAAAGTTGTAAGCTGTTGTGCATCATCACAGTGCGCTCATTTTCCCCGAAAATCACGCCGCCATTGCGCAGATAATATTCAGACTGAAAAGATTTTGTGTCCAACAATCCGCTTTGACGGATAACAGCGTGGACCGAATCCACAAAGCTTGTCACAAGGCTGTTTCGCCAAAGGGTAACAGGTTTATTCGCAATGGTTTTCACCTCACAAATGAGATGATTATCTTTTTGTGAGATGACAATTTCCAACAATGCCGTCATTTCATAAATACGGGCTTCAAAATGAAGTCGGGTTTGCTGCCGGTCGCCGGTCGTTTTCTTCAGCTTCCAGGCCTGCGTTTGCCGCCAAAGCGTGCTATCCGCTTTCCTGCCCAATTCAACAATCCACAATAATGGCCGACTGATGGGTACGCCTGAACTGTCGGCTAATCTGAGCCATTGGTTTAGGGCTTCCCATTGCAACTGAAAATTTTTTCCGGTAGCTAATGTTTGATAAACGCTGCTGTCGTCGTCAACGGATTCAAGGTCGGGCAAAAAGGATATCACCGGGCTTTTATGAACCGCTATTTCAACAGAATCTACAAGGAATTCGGCGGCCTCTCTGTTCCAGATATATGCTTTCAGCCGAATATCGCGGCTGATATTGGCAGGCAGATTAAAAGTATAGTGAAGCTTGTTCCATTGGGCCCGATGTTGGAGAAAATCATCGCATCGCACCCCATTATACAAAACAAGCGTATCGGCACGCATTACGGTGATGACAAACAGCGCACCTGTGGAAGGTTTTTCACTTTTTAAAAAGGCTGTGAGCTGCCAGTTAAGATTTGTTCCGGCGAGTTCTTCAGGCAAAGCGGTGTTGATATTCAGTGCATAAGTTTGATCGGCACGGATGAGACCGGCATATTTTCCCTGTGGCGAACTGCTATCGGCCACAGGGGTGAAATCCGTCCAAGGCGCATGAGCCTCATCCGGTTCAAACCCGATAAAATAGTGCTGGGCATTTCCGGCTGACGAAAAAACCAAAAAGAAAATTGCCAGCCAGAAAAGCCTTTTTTTACTCATATTCAAGCACTTCCACCTCACCACGCAACACGGCCAATCCGTGAGCAGCATGGGCGTCGAGGTCGTTCACCGAAGGATAAAGGGCCATGGGAGCCAGTTTGCCTACACGTTTTTTCACATTACCCAAAAACAATTCACTATTGAATATCTGTCCCGAAAGGATGATGGCATCCAACTCGCCTTCGAGGGTTGCAAAATGGCTGGCAATCTCTTTACTCACCTGATAGGCGCAGGCTTCAGAGATGAACAGTGCCTTGGGGTCTTTATTTGAGATCATCTGATTGATCTGCTGTATGTTGTCGGTGCCCAAATAGGCGGCATATCCGCCTTTGATGCTCACCATTTCGCGGATTTCCTGTTCGGAATATTTGCCGCTGAAGCACAGGTCAATAAGTTGCCCCACGGGTAATGTTCCCGTTCGTGCAATGGAGAAAGGCCCGCCCCCGTCGTAAGCCTGATTCACATCTATCACCCGGCCTTTGCAGTGTGCGCCAACGCTGATGCCTCCCAAACCCACGTGACACACAATCAGATTGAGTTCTTCGTAGTTGCGGTTGATGCTTTTTGCATACTTCTGGGCAAAAAACTTGTGGCTCAGCGCATGGAAGATCGAGCGTCTGACGAAGAGCGGATGACCCGTGATGCGTGCCAGATCAGAAAGCTCGTCCACCACTACCGGATCAGCCATATAGGCATTCACGCCAATCATGGCAGCTAAGTCGAACGAAATCAGCCCGCCGAGATTGGTTTCGCGTATTCCTTGAATTCCTTTCATCAGGTCTTCAACCATTCGGGTATTGACTTTATAGATTCCCGACTTTAGCGGTTTCACCAATCCGCTTCGCGACATGATGATGTTCACCTTCTGGATATCGAAATCGTTGCGTTTAAGCTCCGCCAGAATGGCATCGCGGCGAAATTCGCGCTGATCGGTAACTAAGCTGAAACGTTTCAAGTCATCTTCGGGGTGTTTGATGGTTTTCAAAAACATGGGTTCGGTATTGCGGTATATGGCAATCCGTGTTGACCATTTCTCGGGATAAATGACCAAGATCTTTTTTTGGAGCATCATGCAGTGAGTTTTTTGAGGTTAGGGGGTAAAAAAATTCGTTGCGGAATCAGATATACTGTTCTCCTTTTTCCACTTTAATATCATTCACAAATTGTCGAATCTGCTGCTCATCCTGTTTGCGGCAAATCAGCAGAGAATTGTCTTCTTCCACCACGATATAATCATCAAGACCCTGAATGACAACGAGTTTGTCCTTCGGCAAATGAATGACACAGTTTGAGGTGTTGTAAGTCAGCACATTGTTTCCGATGATAGAATTGGCATTTTTATCTTTGGGCCTGATTTCGTAGAGCGAGCCCCAGGCACCTAAGTCGCTCCAGCCAAAGTCAACCGACATCACATATACATTGTCGGCCTTTTCCATCACGCCATAGTCAATGGAGATGTTGCGGCATACGGCATAGGTTTGCCGGATGAACTCGGCTTCGAGTGGGGTTCCAAATTTTCCGGTGCCTTCGCGGAAAAGGTCTTCCACCTCGGGCAGGAAATATTCAAAGGCAGCGGTGATGGTGTTGAGCGACCAGATGAAGATGCCGGCATTCCAGAGAAAATCGCCGCTCTCTATGAATGAAACGGCAATGTCGAGGCTGGGTTTTTCGGTAAAGGTTTTCACTTTTTTCAATTCTGATACTGTATGCAACACCTGACCATCCAGATACTGGATATAGCCATATCCGGTGTCGGGGCGGCTGGGCACGATGCCTAAGGTGATAAGCCAGGGGTTTTCGCGAGCCACTTTTAGTGCATCGAGTACATTTTGGGTAAAAATATCTTCTTTCAGAATAACGTGATCGCTGGGTGCCACCACAATCACGGCCTCGGGGTTGCGCTGCCGAATCACATGATTTGCATAAGCGATGCAAGGAGCAGTGTTGCGTCGGGCTGGCTCGGTGAGCACTTGCGTAGGCCCGATTGCCGGCAGTTGTTCGAGCACTTGTTTGCGATAGAGTTCGTTGGTAACGATATAGATGTTTTCGGGCGGACAAATTCGGGTCATCCGGTCGAAGGTCATCTGAATCAGGGTTTTGCCAACGCCCATAATGTCAATGAACTGTTTTGGGCGGTTTGTAGTGCTCATTGGCCAAAACCGCGCTCCAACGCCACCGGCCATAATCACGCAGTAGTAGTTATTGTTGATTGGCATCATCAGAATATTTTTAACTGATTTTTTTTGTCAAATATAAGGAGAGAATTGGGTTTTCGTTTCCGATAGGTTCAACAGCCGTAAGCTGGCTAAAGAGGTAAAACCGTTTGTCATTCATACACAGACATTTAAATCTTTTGCGAAGAAGCTGGCCTTTTTGAAAGATGCGTCCATCATGCGCTTTGAAGAAGCTGCCTTCGTCAATGTTTTCGATAATTTTTTTGTGGTCATCAAGCGGTTTGTCGTAGGCTTTGAGCAGCCGCTTCAGATGCAGGTCGCTCCCATTGGCCGCTTTTGATATCAGCACATGCTGTACGATGGCCTCTTCGATTTCATCGGGGAAGATGCCCCGGCGCAAAAACGACATCGTCAGTTGGGCAAAGTTTTGTTTCCATTCCACACCATGCGGCTGGTGTTGGCGGCCATATTTTTCGAAAGTGATCAGATGAGCCAGTTCATGAATCCAGGTGATGAGCATCTCATAAGGGTTCAGGTTGTGATTGAGCGAGATGCGATGCGGTTTGCCGGCATGTGCAGGTCTGTAATCACCCAATTTACTGTTACGGGCACGCGTGAAACGCAATGAGACCTTGTGATCCAACACACTTCTGTACACCTCGTCCACCACGGGCTCGGGTAGGTAGGATCTTAATATCTGTCGGGGATCGCTTTTCATATCAGGCATTGAAAAAACAAGTTAAGGGCTTAGTGTTACTCACCCAACGCGGGCAGTCGCAGTCGCGTTGCCGTTTTCGTGCCCGGCCGGGATGGCTAACACGTGGGCTGCATGATACACAGTACGCAACGAGCAGCAAAAAAAACATGACCCGACCAGATGCTTTTCCTAAATCGAAGAGGAATGGCTGCTTTATCACAAATACACGAATTTTCGACAAAGGTAACAAGATTTTCGGGGCTATCGGCCTATTATTGCATGAACATTTTCAGTAATAAACCCATGATTCTGGCTTCAGTTTTTGTATAAAAAAGACCCTATTGCGGTTAATTTTCGGGGAATCCGCGGATTATTCGCGGCTCGTATCGGTATAATGCCCCAGATTGTTGTAATTTTATCGGCTCAACTCATTGCTCGGTTTATGATCAAATTGCTTGGAGAATACCTCATCCTGCTCTACGAGATTTTCAAAAGACCAGACAAAGGGCCGGTTTTCAGGCGGCAGCTTTTGGTCGAATTTATTGGTCTCGGGGTGGATTCCATCGGCATCGTGGCCATCATTTCGGTATTTACGGGTGCCATTGTGGCCATCCAAACGGCCAGCAATATTGATTCGCCCCTCATCCCGCTGATGATGGTGGGCTTCACCACACGGCAGATGATGGTGCTCGAATTTTCGCCTACAATGATTAGCCTCATCTTAGCTGGAAAAGTTGGTTCGCGGATTGCTTCCGAAATTGGAACAATGCGCGTCACCGAACAGATTGATGCCCTGCGTGTGATGGGCGTGAATCCGGCCAACTACCTCATTCTTCCAAAAATCGCCGTGAGCATGCTGTTCAACCCCGTTCTGATCATCTTCAGCATTGTGCTCGGTCTTTGGGGCGGCTGGGTGGCCTGTGTCGTTACTGGATTGGTGGCCACACCCGATTATATTGCCGGGCTTCGCGGATGGTTCGACCCCTTTACCATCACTTATGCCATGATTAAAACAGTGGTTTTTGCCTTTATCATCGCCTCTGTTTCTGGATTTCTGGGCTTCACCGTCGAAGGCGGCTCGGTTGAAGTGGGCCGTGCCAGCACCAAAGCCGTGGTGGCAAGCAGCATACTGATAATCTTTTTCGACCTTATCCTTACACAACTGTTGCTCGTATGATTCTCGTCCAGAATATTAGTAAAACGTTTGGCGATAATCAGGTGCTTAAAAACGTGAGTACCCGTTTCGAGAAAGGTAAAACCAACCTCATCATCGGCCAAAGCGGGTCGGGCAAAACGGTACTGATGAAATGTTGCATTGGCCTCATCGAACCCGACCAAGGTATCATCAGTTTCAACGAACGGCCTTTTTCGTCAGTATCTGAACAATCAAAACGGAGTATTCGTCAGGAAATGGGCGTGCTTTTTCAGGGAGGTGCACTCTTCGACTCGATGAATGTAGAACAAAACGTGATGTTTCCGCTCAATATGTTCACCGAGATGCCGCTCGATGAAAAACTCGACCGGGTGAACTTTTGCCTTAAAAGGGTAAACCTCATCAATGTGAACCACCTCTTTCCTTCCGAAATCAGCGGTGGGATGATGAAACGTGTCGCCATTGCACGCGCTATCTCCAATAGTCCGCAATATCTGTTTTGCGATGAACCAAACTCGGGTCTCGACCCCAAAACAGCCGAGGTGATTGACCAGCTCATCAGCGAAATCACCGAGGAATACGATATGACGACCGTGGTGAATACTCACGACATGAACTCGGTGCTGCAAATCGGGCAGCATATCAACTTTCTCTACAAAGGTAATCTATGGTGGACTGGCAATAAACACTCTATTCTGAACACTGACAATCAGGAGCTGAAAGATTTTGTATTTTCAACTGAGCTTACCCGACGTTTACGAAAATAAGCCCAACATGAACACTGTTGACATCATTCTGGTTATCCTGCTTGCTTTAAGTGTAATCTCAGGATTTCGAAATGGACTGATCAAAGAACTGGCCTCATTGGCCGGTTTGATCCTTGGTATTTATGCTGCCATTCATTTTTCGGATGTGACGGCCGATTTTATCGGTGAATTTTTCAAAGTCACAGGCAAATATCAATATTTCATTGCTTTTGTCATCACCTTGGTAATGGTGGTGATAGTCATTGCCGCAATTGCCAAAATTGTGGATCACTTCCTCAAAGCCCTCATGCTCACCTTCCTGAACCGTCTGGCAGGAGCCATTTTCGGATTTATCAAAGGAATGTTGGGCATCAGTCTGTTCATTATGTTGCTCGGCTTCCTGAAAATTGAAGACCGCCTCATCAACCCAAACCGGCAGGAGGGATCACGTTTTTATGGAGATGTCAAAGGCGTTGCCCCTTGGGTTTTTCGCTTTTTCGACCTCGACCAAAAAATCGAAAACCTCAAAAAATGGGGAGAAGACGAAACAAAAGAAAACAACTCAAAAGCCTAATCTACTCAACTTTAACAGTATTTTCCTATAATCCCAGTGCCATGCTGACCAATTCGGCAATATCATAGTTCTTCACACGTTCTTCGCTGTTTTTGTATTTGATGCCATCGGTCATCATCACCATACAAAATGGGCAGGCAGTGGCAATGATATCGGCACCGGTGGCCAATGCCTCCTCGGTACGCTCAATAAAGATTTCCTTGTTTCCTTTTTCGGCTTCTTTAAACATTTGTCCGCCACCGGCACCACAACAAAGGGCAAAACTTTTATTACGTGGCATTTCCACCTTCGATGAGTTGATAGAATTGAGTACAGTGCGTGGAGCTTCATAAATGTTGTTGGCGCGGCCAAGATAGCAAGGATCGTGGAAAACGATGGTGTTGTTGCTAAAAATACCTGAGTTTATTTTGATGCCTTTCTGTGCCAACATCATTTGCAGAAACGAGCTGTGATGCCACACTTCGTATTTCCCACCCAAATCGGGATATTCGTTTTTTAATGTATTGAAGTCGTGCGGGCAGCAAGTTACTATCTTTTTAACTCCATACATTTCAAAGAGTTGAATATTT
>JBDHYV010000077.1:0-10187 GCA_039811545.1 Bacteroidales bacterium
TGCCTCCCAGAAAATTCCATACAAGCAAGGTGATTAAAGCAATGGTCATCACCGTAGGTACAAAAACGGCTGCGATGCGATCCACTAACTTTTGCACGGGTCCTTTGCTTCCTTGTGCTTCCTCTACTGCCTTGATGATATGTGCAAGCATCGTTTCGGAGCCAACTTTTTCAGCCTGAAAACGGAAACTTCCTTTCTGGTTGATGGTTCCAGCAAAAACACGATCGTTTTCCTGTTTCATCACCGGCAAAGGCTCACCACTGAGCATGCTTTCATCAACATATGAGCTGCCAGCAATCACCCGTCCATCCACTGCAATCTTTTCTCCTGGCTTCACAACAATCTGATCGCCAACTTTCACATTATCAATGGGAATCACATGTTCGCTTCCGTCGGGCTGTATCACGATGACTGTTTTTGGTTGTAATCCCATCAGCTTTTTGATGGCCGATGAAGTGTTGCCCTTGGCCTTTTCTTCGAGCAAGCGTCCCAGCAATATAAAAGCAATGATGACCGATGCAGCTTCAAAATAAACATGGGCTTCGAGGCCTCTTTTCTGCCAGAAATCGGCAAACAACATATTGAAAACACTGAAAAGATATGCAATTCCGGTACTCAGGGCAACCAAAGTGTCCATATTTGCCGAGCGATACCGCGCTTGTTTCCAGGCATTCACAAAAAATCCGCGCCCGAGCCAAAATACCACGGGTGTCGAAAGCACCCACATGATCAGGTTGGCATAAGGTATTTCCATGAAAAACATCCCCAAAATGAGAATGGGAAGCGACAGGATGATCGCCCATCGAGTTTTAAAACGAAGTTCGGCAAATTTGCGGGCGTGGATGGCATCCAACGATTCCTTACGGTTGTCGCCATCTTCAAGTATGAGGTCGAAACCCACCGACTGAACAGCTTTTTGAAGTTTGACAGCATCGGTCATATTGGGCAGATATTCCACGATGAGATTTCCGGTTGCAAAATTCACCGCAGCCTCCACCACTCCTTCGCTATGTTTGGCCATACTCTCGGCGCTGGCTGCACATGAAGCGCACGACATACCCAGAACAGGAAAGGTTTTCTTTAGTGTAATAACCTGATAGCCTAAACACCTGATAGTTTTAACAACTTCATTTAAGGTTTCTGTATCGTCTATTTCAATAAGTGCCCGGCTGTTGTTTACCTCAACTCTCGCTTTTAAAATTCCGTTGATCTGACGTAAGGCTTTCTCGATAATCTGTGCGGCATGCTCGCTTTCCACTCCCTGAAGAGGAAGAATGACGGGCATTGCTTGCAATGTTGACATAACTGACAAAATTTCAAATGAACATTGCAAAATTGATTGTTCTGAATCAAATACGCGATACGGAATTATGGAAATGAATTGTAATTTTTACACCTTGTCCAAAGGCTTGCGTTTGCTCTGCCCTATTTTTCGGAAATGACCAGGTGTGAGTCCTGTCACTTTTTTAAACTGGTTACTCAGGTAAGCTGCACTCGAATAATTCAAACGAAAGGCTATCTCGCTGAGTGACAGCTCGTCATAAACAAGTAACTCCTTGACCTTCTCAATTTTCTGGGCAATATAGTATTTCTCGATGGTAGTACCTTCCACTTCGGAGAATAAATTGGAAAGATATCCATAATCGTGATGCAGCTCGTGGCTGATGATATCGGAAATGTTCCATTTTGTTCCATTCTGGCGATAATGGACATGTTCGATGATAACGGTTTTAATTTTTTCGATGATGCGACTTTTTTTGTCATCTATTAGTTCAAACCCTAAGTCCTTGAGTCCATGAGCAATTACCTCCATTTGACCGGAAGTTGGCTCTTGTTCGAGCACAACCTCGCCGAGTGTGATGCTGCTTGCTGTTATACCAATCCGGCTGAGGAGCTGGGCTACCGCCATAATGCACCGGTCGCAAACCATATTTTTAATAAAAAGTCTGGGCATGGTAATGTGACTATTCTGACTTCTTCCCGACAAAAATAATCAATCCACAGGAACAAGGATCTTGCTTCAGGAAGGAAGGTTCCAACAAATTTGGACGAAATGCTCTATTTTCAAATTTTTTCTAAGCCAGACCTCAAGCCATCAGATCTTTGTCTGTTTTGCGGAGTACATTCTGGGTCTGATGCTCCATAAAATTCACCATTTTTTGGCGAACCCCTTCATCGAAAGACCCAATGATACGTGCAGCAAGTATTCCGGCATTGGCTGCGCCATTCACAGCTACGGTAGCAACAGGGATTCCCTTTGGCATTTGCACAATGGAAAGTAGGGAGTCAATGCCAGCGATAGAGTTTGACGATTTAACGGGTACGCCAATAACCGGCAGTGGAGTAAGACTTGCCACCATTCCTGGCAGATGCGCTGCACCACCTGCGCCGGCAATGATCACCCGGATACCCCTTGCGGCAGCGTCTTTGGCAAAACTGACCATATATTCCGGAGTTCGATGGGCCGAGACCACCTTCACCTCGCAAGCAATGCCAAACTCATTGAGTTTTTCTGCGGCTTCACGCATCACCGGTAAATCGGAATCAGAACCCATGATGATGCTGACAACTGGTTTTATATTGCTCATATTCAATCGTTTTATGCTTCTGCTTTCAATATTTTCAGAACGTGAACGGCTTTTTCAAGCGCCTCGTCAGCTGTGGCTCCCAAAATGGTGGCATGCCCCATTTTTCGGAACGGGCGGGTTTGTCTTTTGCCGTATATATGAAGCTTCACCCCTTCCATTCCAAGCACTTCGTTGAGGCCTTTGTAAACCACCGGACCGCTAAAGCCCTCGCCTCCCAGGATATTCACCATCACGGCAGGTGAAGTGAGGTGGGTTGACCCGGGATGATAACCGAAAATTGCGCGCAAATGCTGTTCATACTGCGAAGTGGTGGCACTCTCGATAGTGTGATGGCCGCTGTTGTGAGGCCGTGGTGCCGACTCGTTGATCAGCAAACGGCCATTCTTGTCAATAAAAAACTCCACGGCCAGAAGTCCTACAATTCCCAAAGCTTCGGCTGTGGCTTCAGCTAAGCCGGCGGCTTCATCTGCAAGATGCTCTGCAATGCGTGCAGGCGAAAGCAAGGATTCCACTAAATTGGCCTTTGGGTTGAAAACCATTTCCACGGCAGGATAACACGACATCTCACCGTGAATATTACGCGACACGATGACTGCTATTTCGAGGGCATCCTCTACAAAATCTTCAACGAGACTGGGTGCATCAAACAGTTTCGGAAGGTCATCGTCCGTGCGAACCACTAAAACCCCTTGACCATCATAGCCCGAAAGCCTTGTCTTTTGGACAAAAGGCAGTCGTAATGTCCCTTCATTCAGCGCATTGCGTATCTGGTCATCATTTTCAAAAAGCATGAAATCGGCTGTTGGGAGGCCGTGATCGCGATAGAGCATCTTTTGAAGTCCTTTGTCGCGGATGATGCGCAAGCAACTGAATTGCGGAAACACAGGCAATCCTGATTTTTCAAGCTCCTCAATGGCTTCAATGTTCACCCCTTCGATTTCCACAGTCAACATATCCACATTTTTTGCAAACGCCATCACCGTTTCATAATCGCGGAAACATCCTCTCGTAAAACGCGATGCCACGCCCGAGGCCGATGCTTCGGGGTCGGGGTCGAGCACACAGGTGGTAATATCCCACGTACTGGCAGCCTGACACAACATTTTGCCAAGCTGGCCACCTCCAAGGATGCCCAAACGAAAATCGGAACTGATGATTTGACGCATAAACTGAAAAAAATTGGCGAAGTAAAAGCAAAATTAGCTTTTCTTCGCCATTCCACTGCCGAAAGTTTTAAAAAATGAATCCTCTCGGCCGAAACCATAGAATTCCGTTTCGATTATGCCTTTTCAGTGCTCAGAGTAATGAGCTTGGCATCAACGGATTGAATGAGGTTGAGTTTGTGCTCTATTTCTTTCATGTGATCAAAATCGCCCTGTAATTCGAGGAAAATCAACCCCGATTGTGAGCAATGGTCTAAAACATCATCATGGATTCCGAGTCTTGTCTTCACAAAACAACCCCATCCGGTGAGGATTTTCTGGACTTTTTCGGCCGCTTCTTTACGCGAACCAACGAGAATAAGCATTACGTAACGTGTCATAATCATCAGTTGTTAAATTCTTAACAAAGGTAGGGCTTTTTCTTTGCCTGACAAGTGTTTCGTTAAAAATTTCTGTATAATATAGAGGCTTGATACTCAGATTGCTAAACCCATTTATAGCGTATAGCCATCTTTTAGGATGATGCCTCGGTTTAGTTTTCCGTCAATGGCAATGGTGATTTCTTTCTCAAAGTGCACATGACGGATGTATTGGTCTTCGTAAACTGCATGGCATCCATCGAGGTAGGCAATGTCGTAAAAACCCTGATGGATAAAGGGGTTGATGGTAAAATAGCCCACCCCGAAGGAGGTCAGATTCTGAAAGAAGTGAGTCCCTTGGCTTGGGTCAATGCGATAGTTTTCAAGTCCGGATTCGATGATAACCCGTGCAGCCGAGATTTGCGGCCATTTCACGGGGATACCAAGCCAGGGGTCGCTCGAACCCCAACGTCCTGGGCCTACCAAAACAAAATTTTTACCCTGTCTCAGGAACTCGTCGTTCAGCTCGCCGATTTTCGTGGCGATGTCACGAGTTCGGGCAGCATCAAAAGATTTTGGTTTTACATATACAAAATCGTAAACATGGTTCACTACACCGTTCCCTAGAGCGTTGTCGGCTCTGACTAACAACCAGTCGTCGGTATATTGACTTAGGTCGGGCACAACAGTATCGTTGATGCTTACAATTGGCCTGATTTGCAGGAGGTAGAAAATTTTTTGATCATCACTACTTCGGTTCAGCTCAACGGCAAATTCAATTTCCACCGGCTTTCCGAGTTCTTTCTGACCTTTTTCGAGGATGATATTGACAATTTGTGATAGAGGAAAAGTGTTATATTTCAATATATTAGCGAACGTTACCAGTTTGGTTCCATCGTCATGGGCACCATCGCGAAGCATATTGCTTTCGTAATCGTAGGTTGAACAAACCATGCGAAGAACACCGTCTTTTTCGGCTTCTCGCAAAGGGAGTTTGAGCAAGTTGGCTGCTTCATCGGGAGTTACTTGAAAGCTGTCGGGATTCAGATCGAGCGCGTAGAACACTTTCTGTGTCTCACGAAGCGCGAGATCGGGCTGCGAAATCTGCAAAACCTTTTGTGGGAAACGCGGCGAAAACCGTAGTGTCTGGCCTCCATCCACAATATGTTTTCCCAAACCGAGCGCGATGTTAGCAATACCGTCTTCGGGGCTTTCGGAGCCAATGGGGTAAAAGTTGATGGACCGTGCCACTCCGCTCAATGTTGGGTAATAGCGTGTGCCATACGACTTTCCGCAAACTTCCTGGAGCACAATACCCATTTTTTCTTCGTCAATGACGTTCTTAGTAGCCGTCATATAAGCCTTGCTGTCTTTGTAAAACACACTCGCATACACACTTTTAATGGCTATGGCCAGCAGTTTGAGCATGGTACGTTCATCGTTTTCAACAACAGGCACCATATAAGTACTATAGATTCCTGCAAATGGCTGATAATGTGAATCTTCGAGCAGGCTTGATGAGCGTACAGCCAAAGGATTACGAATCACCGAGATGAGGGTGCTAAGGTCGTCGTCAATACGCATAGGGAGTTGAGCTTCAACAAAATGGCGAAGAATTTCTTCGTCGGACAAGTCATCGGACAGTGCCACCTGATAGAGGTTATTCTCCTCCATAAACTCATCGAAGATGTCGGTGCAAAGGACAACGGTTCGCGGAATCCCAATTGTGATGCCTTCGTAGCTGTCATATAGTCTGTTGCGTTTGATAAGCGAATCTAAAAAAGCCAGCCCACGGGCTTTCCCTCCAATAGAGTCTTGCCCAATGCGTGTAAACGACAAATATTCATCGAAGTTGTCGCGGTTAAATTCGGCAATTACACCACGGGCTTTGTTCAATCTAAAAGTGCCTATGGCATCAAAAACAAAACGCTTCACATCGTCGGAATCCTGAAAATCTTCAGGTGTAAACATTTTAAAGAGATCAGCAATCGGAAACAATGCCCTTGCTTTCAACCATTTAGAAAGGTGATTCCGTTCAATATGGTATTGCAGCGATTCGTTTGGCACCTGAAATATTTTTTCCTGCATGGCTCGTAAATCCGAAACCCTGAGCACTTCCATGCCCGACTTGGGATCGCGAAAAACAAAATCGCCAAAAGCAAAATATTCGCGAATAAATTTACGGAGCTCAATGGATAGGGTTTTTGAATTTTTATTGATGAAGCCTACCTTTGCTTTCTTGGCAAGAGCCGCATTCGATTCCTCAGATGATTGCAGCAGGATTGGCAGATATTTGTCTTGTTTTTTCACCTCGCGGCTCAGCTTGATACCAGCTTCAGGATCGGTCAGGCCGCCCCGTTCATAAGAAATATCCGAGATTATACCCAGAAGGTAATCTTTGTATTTTTCGTAAAGCCCAATGGCCTCTTCATAATTGGTAGCCAGCAAAATCTTTGGTCGCCCGCGCATGCGCAGGGTTTTCTGATGCTCGTTGAGGCCTTCGGTCATAAAGGATTTCGACTGGGTGAAAATGATTTTATAAATATTAGGTAAATAACTGCTGTAAAACCTCACGGAATCCTCAACTAAAAGGATACATTGCACGCCCACCTCGCGGATGTCGTGTTCGGCATTCATCCGGTCTTCAATCAGTTTGATGATGGCCAGAAGGATGTCGGCATTTCCCAACCAGTTGAACACATAATCCACCGAGCGGATGTCTTTACTGTCGAGGCGAACGCTCAAGTCGCGCGACAATGGTGTGAGCACCACAATAGGGATATTGGGCTTTTGCTGTTTTAGCGATTCGGCAAGCTCAAAAGTGTGCTTTTCTTGTGAGCTTAACATGATAATAATCAAGTCAATAGCTTCATCAGTCAGCGCTTTCTGAACTTCATCGTTGGTGCTGGCAAGAATAAAAATGGGTGGATAACGAAGATTGAGTGCAACGTACTCATTGAAGACCTGTTCGTCAATACGGCCGTCCTCTTCGAGCATAAAAGCATCGTAAACCGATGAAATGAGCAAGACATGGTAGATGCGTTTGCGCATCAAATTGGTAAACAATGTGTCGTTGAACAAGTGTTTTTTCTTATGAATATCGAAGCGTGCGGGAGCCATAACAATTTGTGGTGTGAGTTTTATGCAAATATAAGCGGAAGAATGCTTTTGTTTTCGGTTTTTGCTGTTTCTGTTAAAGTGCATTGTTACAGCTATATAAAATGCTTTGAATTGAATTTAATTGTTTCATGATGAGCCGAAAAGACTTGAAAAACGGCTGGCTTGGTATGTTTGGGACATTCCGAATCTACCGAAAAACGTCAATCCGTTTGGTTTGGGTGGAGTTTGGGCATCATTCAAACTCATCTTTTTTTACCTTTGCGACCTAAACCAACAAGGATGAATACAAAGGCAGCCGAAAACAAAAGTTTAATCAAAGGCTCAATAGCCGTGGGTTTTTCGGCCATTTTATGGGGCTTCGACGGTGTGGTGCTCACCCCTCAGCTTTACCGTCTTGATCCGTTGTATGTGGTGTTCGTTTTGCATTTAGTCCCATTCCTGATCATGAACCTTTTTCTTTGGCGCGAATATCGTTTCCTACGCCTGATGACCCCACAGGATTTGGTGTTTTTTCTTTTAGTAAGCCTTTTCGGTGGTGCCATTGGCACTTTAGCCATTGTGAAAGCCTTGTTTTTGCTCAACTTCAACAACCTGTCCATCGTGGTATTGCTGCAAAAGCTGCAGCCGGTTTTTGCCATCACTTTAGCCCATTTTCTGTTGCGTGAGCCATTGCGCAAAAACTTCCTGCTATATGCCTCAATGGCTATAATCGGAGGTTATTTTTTGACATTTGAGTTTGAAATTCCCGATTTTCAAACGGGAAGCAATACAGCTCTGGCGGCCCTTTTAGCCGTTGTGGCAGCTTTTTCGTTTGGCAGCAGCACCGTTTTTTCAAAAAAAGTGGTCACAAACTATCATTTTGTAACCTCAACTTTTTACCGTTATGGCTTCACTTCGCTCATCATGCTGGCAGCCATGCTCTTAGCCGGAGATTTGAGCGATATATGGCAAACCAATCTGCGCGAATGGTTTTTTATCTTTCTTATCGGCATCACAACGGGCTCGGGCGCAATTTTCCTTTATTATTACGGACTCCGGAAAGTGAAAGCCATCGTAGCTACAATCAGCGAACTGCTCTTCCCCATCTCGGCTGTTTTGTTCGACTTCTTAATCAATGGCACAAGGCTCAGCAGCATACAGTGGCTTGCGGCAGCGGTCATGGTTTTTGCCATCATCAAGCTGAATAAAAACCAATCGTAAAAAAATTAAACTTATTGAAATCCTTGCTTTTTCTTTCGCACTGTACTATATTTGCTAAGAAACAATAGCTATTCATTAGGGAGGATCATATTATGAGTCAGGATTTAGTACAAGTTTATACAGGTTCAATTGTAGAAGCCACCTTCATCAGGGAAATTCTTGCCGAAAACAACATCTCTTCCATTCTTCGTAACACACTGGAAGAGAGTGTAATTGCTGGCTGGGGCTCTGGCTCGCCAGAAGATTCGGCTTTGATTTTTGTGGAAAATGCCTTTGCTGAAAAAGCTTCACAGGTGATCAACGATTATATTTCCACCCGTTAGCCGATGGAGCAATGCATTCACACGCATTGGATTGCTGATGAGCAACTTATCAGCTCCTGCGATTTCATCTCCGAAAACTTTGAGGGATACGACTACATATATGAAGTGATTCGTGTGATTGACGGCAAGCCGCTTTTTTATGCCGAACACATCGCCCGATTAGAGGAAAGCTGCTCTTTGGCCAGCTTTCCCCTACCCCATGCCCCAATGATGAAAACACAGTTTCATGCCCTTGTTGAGACAAATCGGGTAGATGCCGGCAATGTCAAAGTGATGGTGAGCAAAGGCAGAAATTTTGAAAAATACAAAATGGCAATGTGGTTTATTCCTGCCTTCTATCCTGACGAAACCATGCTCCAACAAGGCGTAGATGTAGCCTTGATAGACTTAAAACGCATTGACCCTCAGATAAAAATGTTTCGCAGCGATTACAAACTGCTTGTGGCAGAAACCTTAAAACGGCTTCAAGTTTATGAGCTGCTGCTGCTTGATGACGGCAACATTATGGAAGGCAGTCGTTCGAATGTTTTTTTCGTGAAAGGCAATCAGCTATTTACGGCTCCCGATGAAGCCGTACTACGGGGTGTAACCCGCCAAAAAGTATTAGATATCAGCGAACATCTTGGAATTGAAGTGCATAAAAAGTTACTTACAACGAACGCACTTCAGCAGATGGAAGCGGCTTTTTTGTGTGGAACATCACCCGGCGTTCTGCCCATTTCCCAAATCGTTGAAAAGGTCATGTACTCAACAAATCATCCGGCGATGAAGTTGCTAAAGCAAAGCTATCAGCAAGAAAGAGACGATGACATTGCAAACTTCTCGTGGTGAAAACGTATTTTTGCAAAAACCCTTGCTGCCATGCGCCTACTTTTTCTCCTATTTTTTATGTTCCCTGCTTTTCAGGCCATTTCGCAAATTGCTTCGGTTGACGATTATTGCATGGGCAGCCAAGAAGTTAAATTGGCTGCATTAATCAACGGATTCAGAAAACAGAACCGGATGTCTGAGATTTCTCTCTCACGTTCGCTGACCTATGTAGCCAAACTTCACGCCTACGACTTACAGCAAAACCGTCAGGATACCAGCGTATGCAATGCCCACAGTTGGTCGGACAAAGGGAAATGGTCGCCTTGCTGCTACAATAACTATGTTTTGAAAAACAATTGTATGTGGGACAAGCCCAAAGAGCTGACTTCATACAATTTCAGAGGATACGAACTTGTTTTCAGTGAAGAAGACTTAGTGGATGCCGATAGTGTTTTCAACCTGATTATGACCACTCCTGAAGCAGCTGAGATGATTCTGACAAAAGGCTCGCAGAGCGATAAAAACTGGCTGGCTTTTGGAGTCGGAATAAGCGAAAATTATGTCTCGCTTTGGTTTGGACAACGCCCTGATAACAGTTCGCGACCCGTGCCCTGCACGTCAAAA
>JBDHYV010000078.1:0-10165 GCA_039811545.1 Bacteroidales bacterium
CTCATGTCAAACACATCATGACGCTCCCCTCCAATACAGAAGAACTTCTGGGACGTTACAAAAAAATCATTGTATGCGAAATCAACAACGGCCAGTTTGTGAAATACCTGAAAATGAATTTCCCGCAATTCAGGTATGAGCAGTACAATAAGATTCAGGGCCTGCCTTTTATGGTGGCTGAACTTGAAAACCGGTTTAATGAACTTTTAAAACAATAAGTGATGGAGCAAAACACGATAGATGTTGGCGCTTTAAAGCTGACAAAAGAAGATTTCAGCAGTGACCAGATGGTGAAATGGTGCCCGGGCTGCGGCGACCATGCGATTCTTCATGCCGTTGAAAATGTTTTTCCAGAATTGGGTATTCCGAAAGAAGATTTTGTTGTTGTTTCGGGTATCGGCTGTTCTTCGCGCTTTCCTTATTATATGAATACTTATGGCATTCACGGCATACATGGCCGGGCAGCCGCGATAGCCACCGGTGTGAAGCTGGCCAATCCCCGCCTGAGTGTGTGGATGATTACCGGCGACGGCGATTCGATGGCCATTGGCGGAAACCATTTCATCCATACCATCCGCCGCAATATTGACATCAACCTGCTGCTTTTTAACAATAAAATCTATGGGTTGACAAAGGGCCAATATTCTCCCACCACGCCGCAGGGAACCAAAACCAAAACCAGCCCGCAGGGAACTTTCGAGCGTCCGTTCAACCCAGGCACACTCGCCATCGGGGCACAAGCCACTTTCTTTGCACGCACACTCGATACCAACCCAAAAGCTATGACGGCTGTTTTTATGGAAGCCGCCCACCACAAAGGAACCTCAGTGGTGGAGATTTTGCAAAATTGCGTGATTTTTGCCAATAAAACCCACGACCTGATCACCAGCCGCGAAACCCGCGACGATAACCAACTGTTTGTCGAACATGGCAAACCTTTAATCTTTGGAAAAGAAAAGAACAAAGGTATTCGCCTAAACGGAACAAGCCTCGAGGTGGTTACCATCGGGCAGGATGGAATCACTGAAAAGGATATTCTGGTTCACGATCAGTACGAAAAAGATCCAGGCGTTCACTCGATGCTTGCTTCCATGATGCCGCCGGAGTTTCCAGTTGTGCTTGGAGTGATTCGGGCCGTGAAGCAACAAACTTTCAATGATGCGATGATGGAAAGTATCGAAGAGGAATCGGCTACTTCACTTGTTAAAAATATGGACGACCTGATGAATAGTGGCGCAACTTGGGATATCGAATAAATATTTTTCTAAAAAAAAATCCACAAAGGCCGGAGGTTCAACCTTCGGCCTTTTTTTTTGTGCCCGGATATGTTCTTGCCTCATCCTTCATTGCTGCCCATTGTCTTCTCAAGAAAATAGCTGTAAATCAAGGGTTGCGAACGGGTTTCATCATTATTTCCGGAGATGTTGCGGTAAGTGTTGATTTTATTGCTTCCGCTCTTGTTCACCCAGCGCGCTTTGCAGTTGTCGGCCCACTGGATTTGAAGCATGTCGGATAATTCTTGTTGCAATGAGGGGGCTTCTACCGGACAAACGATTTCAAGGCGATGGTCGAGATTGCGTACCATCCAGTCAGCAGAGGCGAGATAATACAGCGGATGACCTCCATTGGCAAACACATAAATCCGGCTGTGCTCAAGAAAGCGATCAATAATGCTGATGACCTCAATATTTTCGCTTAGCCCTTCCTGTCCGGGTATCAACATACAGATACCGCGGCAAATGATGCGGATTTTTACGCCCGACTGGCTTGCTGCATACAGTTTTCGAATCAAAATTTCGTCCACCAAACTGTTCATTTTCAGTGTACACCAAGCCTCTTTTCCTTTTTTTGCGTTGCGTATTTCGGTGTTGAGCAGTGCCAGAAAATGTTTCCGTGTGTGGTATGGCGAGATGAACAGCTTTTTGAATTTCGGTGGACTGTATGGAGTTTCAAAGAGTTTGAACATCTGGCTGGCTTCGAGGCCAATCTGTTCGTTGCTGGTGAGTAGGCTGTCATCGGAATAAACTTGAGCCGTGGTTTCGTTGAAATTTCCAGTGCTGATGTTGGTGTAATAAACATTTTCTTTTCCTTATTTCCGTCTGATTAACAATAGCTTGGCGTGTACTTTTAAGCCGGGGATTGTTTTGATGATTTTAACGCCTTCTTCGTGGAGTTTTTCCGACCAACGGATGTTGGTGTTCTCATCAAAACGGGCCTGAAGCTCTAAAAAAACTGTAACCGACTTGCCGTTGCGGGATGCATTCACCAAAGCATTTACCACGTTAGAATCGGTGGCAGTGCGGTAAAGGGTGATTTTAATGCTCTTCACTTTGGGGTCAATGGAGGCTTCGCGTAGCAAATCAATGATGTGATTAAAAGTGTGATACGGGAAATGCAGCATCACATCTTTATTTTTGATGATGGCAAAAATACTCTTGTATGGCGGAAGGTCGGGATGACGCATCGGAGGCAAAGGCTTAGCCCAAAGGCTGGCCGGTCCAATGCGGGGAAAATTCATAAAATCACGAAAATTGTGATACTTTGAACCGGGGATAAGGATGTCTTTCTTGTTGATCTTAAACTTCTTAAGAAGGATATCCAGCATTTCGGGAGGCAATTCTTTGTCGTAAATAAATCGAACCGGAACTCCGCGTTTTCGTTGCTTTACACTTTCAGCAAGAATTTCAAGGAAGCTTTTTGAAAGGTCGTTTTCGAAATCAAGCTCGGCATCGCGCGTGAATTTGATGGAATAAGCATCGAAAATGTCGTATCCAAAAGGTAGAAAAATCTCCTCCAGATTGTAGCGAATCACATCATCGAGCAGTACAACAACCGATTCTATTCCATCGTCGGGGAGAAGAAAGAAACGCGAAACCCGTGATGTGGGCACTTCAAGCAGCGCATAATCTTCTTTTATTTCTGTTTGAGTGCTCCTGAGCCTCACCAAGAGGTAAATCGAGTTGTCCTGCAACCCTTGAGTGTCTTTAATGCCGCCTAGCATGATGGGAAAAAGAAAAGGCCGTACCGACTGTAGGAAATAACGTTTTACCTCGCGCAATTGGCTGATATTCAAATCCCCATAAGAAGAGATGTTGAAGCCTACATCGCGTAAATCGCTACGTACTTTGTGGTAGGCTTCACCATAAGTCTGCTCTTGATGATTGATAATGGTACGAATCTGCTTGAGAATTTTGGCTGGACTGAAATCCAGCATCTCCTGTTTTTCTTTTTGCAGTTCGTTCAGCCGACGCAATGTGGCTACCCTTACCCTGAAAAACTCATCGCGGTTGTTGGAGTAAATCCCCACAAAACGTAGCCGTTCAAACAGCGGATTCATCGTGTCGGTAGCTTCCTGAAGCACCCGCGCGTTAAAATGTAACCAACTGATTTCTCGATTTATAAACTTAACTTTGGCCATTGGGATTGCCTTTTGGTTTCTATTAAAGCTCTTTTGGGAAGACAATAAACTGTAGTTGGGCCTCCTTATGACGAAAATTTTCCCATTCCGTGGTGTCGAAAGTGAAACAAACAACTGCCGATGTAGGAAGCAAGTCAATGGGATTTTTAAGAAACAAATTGACGAAATCGGTGATGCCGGGATTGTGTCCAATCACCATCAACTGATTAAAGTCGTCGGACTGAAGTCCGATTTCCTCCGAAATCTTTTCTTCATCGGCCAAATAAAGTGCTGGTTCAGATCTAATAATTTCTTCTTTCAATCCGAGTCCATCAGACAACCAACGGGCTGTGTCTATTGTGCGCCTTGCACTACTTGCGAGAATAACCTGAGGTCTTACAGCCTTTGTGCGTAAAAACTCAACAATCTTTTGAATATGTTCTCGGCCTGTTTCGGAAAGTTGACGCTCGTGGTCTGTCTGATTGAAACCAGCCCAGAACGATTTGGCATGACGAATGATATAGAGGGTTTTCATAAGATGGTTTCCAATGCTGTAAAATTAGGCAAAGCTTGACCGAAATGTTGCTGGCCAAGTAAAAAAATATTGCCGAAATAGTTTTGGTATCTGTTTCAATAAGGATTGATTAATTTTGCCCCTGAAAAGCTATGAAAAAACTATTGAACCTATTGTCGCGTTTCAAATATCTCCTTGCACTGGTTGCTTTCGGAGTGTGGATGCTTTTTTTCGATGCAAATCGTGTGTCAAACCAGATCAAACTCAGGGAAAACTTGCGCAATATCGAAATCCAAAAAAAATATTATCAAAACGAAATCAGGAACAACCAACAATTACTCGATAAGTTTCGCTTCGATTCTGCTTTTATGGAACGTTATGCCCGTGAGCAATATCTGCTTAAGAAAGATAATGAGGTCATTTATCTCATCGTTCCGGAAGAGTAATTTCAAGTCCAAAGCAATATAAAAAAATCCCAATGCGCTGTGTTTACATTGGGATTTGTTTTTTGCTAAAGTCGGTTAAATGTCATTATTTCAATGCTTTGATGGCCTCGTGTGCTGCTTCGATGATGGGCTTGGGCGAAATAGGTTCACCAACGGCTTGTTTCATCCAAAGTTGTGGAATAATGCGTCCCTGCGAAAAACAACGGTAAATTTCATCGGCAAAATCTTTTTCGCGGATGTACTCACCAAACTGGAATTCAATAAGTTGCCCGATCGGATAGGCCGAAAGGTAGAGCGGAGCGTCAATCATGTGGCTATAAATGGCCAGAATTGGTGAATCTTTTATTCCGAACACCGGTGCGTAATAGGTATTCCAAACTTCTACTGCAATACGGTTGACGGCGTTATTCAACGCTTCGGCATTTGCTTGGGGATGTGCGTAAAGCCATTTCCAAACGCTGATGTCAACCAGCGACACGCCCATGATCTCGAAATTCGACCAAACCTGATCGAGTATGGCGAGATTCCGGCTTTGCTCGTCGGCCTGATCCATCCCAAGTAATTGCAGGTCGCGGGCCTGAAACACAAAAGCCAAAGCCTCGGTAAAAGCGGTGTTCGGAACGCCGCTTAGGCTGTAATAATCCACATTGTGCAGGCTGATGGTTTGCTCCACGTTGTGGCCAAACTCGTGAACGGCAATATTATAGCCTTTGTAGTCCATACCATCGGTGCCAATACGGGTGCGCAAGCGGGCTTTGTCCGATTTCATGGTAGCCCCCCAGGCATGACCCGCTCCACGCGAAGGATCAACAATCACTTTCGAGGTAATGGAACGTGCCGAGTCGGCATCGAAACCCAATTTGATCATGATATTCGGCAGGTCGTTTTCGAAAGCCGTCTTATTGGGATATTTGGTTTTCAGAAGGGCATCAATTTTTGAGATGTTTAAGTTAGACCTCGTTTTAAAACCGTCATACCAAATATCCCAGGGCTGAAGCTTGCGCCCAAGCCGTTTCTCGATAATTTGTCCAACGTCTTTCAAAACCGGGTCAGAAACCAATTCTTTAAAGATGGCTTCGATGTCGGCTACGGGAATCTCCATCTCATCGTCAAATTTACGCTGGATGTAATCCGGCAAATTGGGTGAATAAGCATCTATGCCCTGAATGGCACGAAAGAGGTTGATTAGCTGCTGATAACGTGTGTTTGGCTCGGCTGTGAAAGCAACTTCATTGCCGTTTTGAAACAGCTTGTTGTCGTATGGGTTCCAAATAAATGCATCACTGTTGATGACTTCTTTGGGGATTTCCTGGCGGATGATGCGTTTCATTGCCTCGTAAATCATGGCTTGCCCGGAAAAACCATTTTTTGAGGCATACTGCGCTTTAATTTCGTCGCGAAGCCCCCAATGTGAGATCAGTTTCATCCCGGCAGGAAAATAGCTTTTGCCTTTTTTGTCGGTCATTTTCCCAACATAAAGGTTGTAGTCGGAGATATAACCATCGGCATCGGAACTCATCTGCGCGTATTGTTGCAGTATTGTGGCAGGAATGCGACTTTTGAAATTGTCGCCAAGCCGTGCATAAGCCCATTCGAGCCGCGACCAGTCTGGTCCTTGGTGGGTTTTTTCGGTCAGGTTGTAGAACGGAAAATTAATTACGGTGATAAATGCCAGCTTGTTGGCAAATAAATCATCGCCCAGATGTGCGCCGGGTTCATAGCCGCCAAAGAGGCGGTCAATCTCCAAAATCTCGCCTTCATCCACATGAAGCGGAATCTTCAGGCCAACACTCATCTTATTGAAACTGCCCGAAAGCAACTCCAGATTGGTTTCCAGACGATCGAAAACAGCTTTGCGTTCGTCGGCTGTTTTGCACGAATAATGAGTGCAGAGCTGCGCAAAATCTTCCGCATTGCCATCCTCTTTGCGCCATAAAGTCGCAGCCTGACGAATGCCTTTGTCAATGCGCTGATACTGGTCGGGCGACGAAAGCTTCTGTACTTTTTCAATCAGGCGGCTCAGCTCTTGAGAATCGAGCACGGGTTTTTCGATAAGAATTGATTGGGCCATGCCTTGAAAAATGGAAAATGAAAGAAATAATGAAGTAATTAAGAATCTGAATTTCATATAGATAGATATTTGGTTTTGGCATTACAGCCGATTATGCAAAATTACGGAAAACAACCCAAAGTATAGAAAAAAAACGGGACTGCATTCAAGATGCAGTCCCGTTTTATGTTGTTATCAGGGGCGGTTAGTCGAGATCTTCGAGACCTTCGGAAATGATGTTAGATATTTTTACACTTTTATTGTACATTGACATGGCACTGAGGCTCATGCCCATATTGGAGAAACCTCCGTCATGGAAGAGGTTTTGCATGGTAACCTTCTTTGTGAGGTCGGAAAAGAGCGTGATGGCATAATCGGCGCATTCGTCGGCTGAGGCATTGCCTAAGGGCGACATACGTTCGGTGAAATCAATCAGGGCATCGAAGCCTTTCACACCGCTGCCCGCCGTAGTTTTAGTGGGCGATTGTGAAATGGTGTTCACCCTGATTCGGCGTTCGCGGCCATAAATATAGCCAAAGCTTCGGGCAACGCTTTCTAAAAGAGCCTTAGCATCAGCCATGTCGTTGTAGCCGTAAAGAGTGCGTTGCGCTGCCACATAGGAAAGTGCCACCACCGAACCCCATTCGTTGATGGCATCGAGCTTAAAGGCTACCTGAAGCATTTTGTGAAACGAAATGGCCGAAATGTCGAGGGTCTTGTTGAGGTATTCGTAGTTTAAGTCGTTGTAAACACGTTTCTTACGAACGTTGAGCGACATACCGATGGAGTGAAGGACAAAGTCAACTTTGCCACCCAGAACTCCCATGCTTTTTTCAAAAACATTCGTCAGGTCTTCAACAGAAGTGGCATCGGCCGGAATGACAGTGGCATTGCATTTGGTAGCAAGCTCGTCGAGTTCGCCAAAACGAAGTGCCGTTGGAGTGTTGCTCAGGGTGAAAACAGCGCCTTCTTCAAATGCGCGTTCGGCCACCTTCCAGGCAATTGATTTGTTGTCGAGTGCCCCGAAAATGATCCCTTTTTTTCCTTTGAGTAGTTGATAAGCCATAAGATGTGTTATTTGTTAGCAAATGGTGTTGTGCGGCGGCAAAGATACAAAAAGTGTAATATCTCGATTGTTAAATATATCCTATTGAAAATGAGACGTGTCGAAATAAATCGTGTGTGCAGCAATGAATGCTGTCTGATGGCTCGAGAAATCAGTGGGTTTGTACTAATTGAGTTTTCTCTGTTAAGTGGATTACATTTCCTGTTTTGGACAGCAAACTAAGGCTTTACCGCACTTTTGACACCTTCGTGCTTAACGTAAGTTCCGCAGCCAAGTCCTCCACTCATTAGCATTGAACGGATGCTGTCGTTCCATAGTCGAAGACCATAATGATAGGCATAATAATTGCCATTTGAATCAAGAAAAACCTCTCGTCCTAGAATCAGAAGGGTCGAATCGGTCTGTCCGATGGTCACAGCTATTATGGTGTCCTTCTGTGAATAACAGGTGTTGCACGAGCCGTAGCACCAGATGGTTTCTTTTACCTGATACTGACCGATGAACTTTTCCCTGAAATCATGCGGCTTGTGTTGCTCTTTTTTACATGAAACATGGATTGAAACAAGCATTGCAATGACAATTACAGTCTTGAGTCTAAGTTTCATCGTGTCAAATGATTTGTAACATTGAACTTCATAAAATATAAGCGATAGCGATTGAAAATTCTGGTATCAATAGCCGCTCATCAGCTCTTTAGCGGCATTTCGTGCGGCGGGTGTTACCACGTCATCGCTTAGCATTCGCGCTATTTCGTCAACCCTCTGTTGTTGGCTAAGGTTGATAATCAAACTTCTTGTACGTTTTTCGTCTTCTTTTTTATAGACAAGTAAATGTTGTGAGGCTTTTCCTGCAATTTGTGGCAGATGGGTGATGGCGACTAACTGCGTCTGTCGTGCCATCGTGGCCATGATACGTCCGACTCGTGCTGCAATTTCGCCCGAAACGCCGGTGTCAATTTCGTCGAAGATGATGGTTGGTACATTTTTTTGACCCGAAATCAGGCTTTTGATGGCGAGCATCAGCCGCGAAAGTTCGCCGCCTGAGGCCACCCGTGAAATATCGTCGGGGGCAATTCCTTTGTTGGCCGAGAAGAGAAAATTGAGCCGGTCGCCTCCGCTGCTGACAAAAGTATCGGCTCTGCCGAGTTTAGCTGTAAAACTGGCGTTGGGCATACCCAACTGAACGAGCAAAAGCCTCATGGCACGTTCCATTTCCGGAATGACTCTCTGCCGTGTTTGGGTGAGCAGTTGGGCTTTCTCGCCCAATCGTTTTTCAGCTTGATCCAACTGACGGCTAAGTTGCTCAATATTAAACTCTTTCGTGTTTATCCGATCTAAACGAGCTTCAATCTGGCTGCGGATGCGCAGTAGCTCGTCGGCCTCATTGGCTCTGTGTTTCATCATGAGTTGACGAATATACGCGATGCGAGCCTGCGTTTTTTCCAGCTCATCGGGATCGAAGCTGACCCTGAGCTCTGCAAGTTCGGTTTCGCGAGCAACGTCTTTCAGCTCGACCAAAACACTTTCTAAACGTTCAGCCAATGCTTGAAGCTCTGGAAAATAGCGGGCCGATTTGCCCAGATGCCCGATGGCTTCGCGAAGCAAACTGATGACATTTGTCTCGCTACGGTTCAGCACTTCGCCGGCTGCATAGAGGCCAAGTTTGATTTCTTCGGCATGGCTTAATATTTCCAAATTCTGTGTCAGTTCGACCATTTCGCCTGACTGAAGATTGGCTTTCACCAATTCATCCAACTGAAACCGGAGTATTTCTTCTTCGGCTTGATTGTCGCCGGCCATGTTTTTCAGCTGTTCGAGTTCCTGCCTGAGCTGTTGCCATTTCTGGAATGCCTGAATATAATCCCGTTGCTGGATTTCATTTCCGGCCAGTCCGTCAATGATGCGAATCTGAAATGTCGAATCGGTCAGGTGAAGCGAGTCGTGCTGCGAATGGATGTCCACTAACAGCTCGCCCAACGACTTCAGTATGGGCAGGTTTACGGGGCTGTCATTGACAAAAGCCCGCGACTTGCCGCCGGGTGCAATTTCGCGTAAAACGATGCACTCGTCGTCATAGTCCAGATCGTTGGCGGTAAAAAAATCACGAACAGGGGCTTCTTTAACATCGAAAATGGCTTCCACCTGACATTTTGATTCTTTGTTGTGGAGTACCGATGTGTCGGCGCGATTGCCTAACACCAAACCTAATGCACCAAGTAGAATTGATTTGCCGGCACCTGTCTCACCCGTGATGACCGTGAAACCCGGCTTAAACTCAATTTCTAAATGCTCGATAAGGGCATAATTGCTGATGCGTAAACGTCGGAGCATGGCGTATTTGTCTTCTCGACAAATGTAGTGATTCTTACCGGATGAGGTTAATTGGTCAGAATTTTTTCGTAACGGGAGGCATTGGCCGGATCAACCTCGCGCATGATATTGGCCACTTTGGTTTTTTCTTGCGGGCTTCCTTTGCTGAAGATATTGATGATTTCATCGCGTTTGGCATCGGCGATCAGTTGAAGAAAAAATAGGTCGGATCGCGACTTTTTTACTTGTTCAAGATATGAAAGTGCCGATGCAATGTTGGCTCGGCCTTCGTCCTGATTATCAGCCATTAAATCAAGACCTTGACGATGATATTCATAGATAAACTGATGCAGTACCCGATAGGCCGGATTGCGCAGATTCTC
>JBDHYV010000079.1:0-10125 GCA_039811545.1 Bacteroidales bacterium
GGCCAGGCTGGGTGAGTCGCCGTAGAACCTTCACTTAACAGTAAAGGAACGTCATAGATAACCGCCCAATCCATACAACTGGTGACAACTCTGGCAATTGTGTTGCTGCCAAACCAGATGGGCCATTGGTCGCTTCCGGCAAAGTGTGTAAGTTGTTCTGACGTGCTGTTTTTCAGGTCGTAGATCCACAATTCGGTGGCACGTCCGCCTTTGTAGCGTTTCCAGGTACGAAATTCACGGTCAACCGGAGTGAAAGCGATTTTGGTGGCGTCGGGCGAAAGACAGGCAAAACCGCCATTGACGATTTCAAGCTCTTTTTCGAAGCCGCCATCTAAGCTCACAAGATAATAGTTGCCATTGCGATCGCCGAAGGCAGTGCGATTGGCACGGATTAAAATCTGTTTGCTGTCGGGCGTCCAGTCAAGCACCACATTGTCGTAACCACCACGCGGGGGCATTACTCCGACCGAATTATAAAAAGTGAGTTGGCGGGCATCGCCGCCATTGGCCGGCATCACCCACACCTGCCTGCTGCCCGAATATTCGGCCGAAAAGGCAATCCATTGGCCATCGGGCGATATTTTGGGGAACAACTCAAGCCCTTCGTGCGAGGTGAGCCGACGCGCCTCGCCGCCAGATGACGAAACAGTCCATAAATCTCCAGCATAAACAAAGACCACACGGTTTCCGTTAATGTCGGGATAACGAAGCAAACGGACATCGTCCATCGCCATCAGGGGCTTCAGATAAAACAGCCCTGCAAGGACGAGGGCCATGCGAAAGATAGTTTTTCTCATAAGAGATTGTTTAAGGTTTTAATGCGCTAAAGTTACGCCAATGCCTGAATTTGACAAAGCTTTTTCAGAATAAGGCGTTGCCAGCCAAGTTAAAACAAAAATCAAAAACCTTGCCCGGTATGTTGCAACCCTCGTTCACACCTACGTTTGCTTTGTTCGCACTGAAAATACAAAAGGCGGCATTTCTCTAGAAGCCGCCTTTTGGTGTTTGTTGAAAGGATGCGCTTTTACGAGCAACCTCCTTTTGCCTTGATGGTCACTGTTTCAGGCTGTGCAGCAGGTTGTGCCTTAGCATTATTGGTCTTAAAAAAACGGGAATAGTCGTAAACCGCCTTCTCGCCTTTGCGGAAAGCAGCTTTCGGTTCGATCCCATTTGTTAAAACTGTCTGGTTGGTTCTCAGGTCGTTGGCCACTGCACGTAGATTGTCGAAGCCTTTTGCCGTGAGAAGTTCCAGCGCCATCAGTGCTTGCGACTCGTTTTCACCAAAAATGAATACCATACCTTCTGTAGGAATAGATTTCAGATTCTTTTTATCCAACAACTTCGCAAAAGGAATCACGATTTTTTTGGCTGACGGGAAGGCCGAAGCCTTGGGTTTATCGCTGAGAATGAGTGCAGTATAGCTTTCGGGTGCAGCCGTAATCAATTCGCCTGGAAGAACCAGCGTTTGTGAATCGGTGATCCGTGTGAGCACCTTTTCGTTTGGAAGAGCATAGGACGGCGCTAACCACCATTGGCCCAAAATGACGATGACGATGGTGGCCACAAAAAGAATGGCCGCATTGTTGAGCATTTTATCGTTAATACTTTCCATGATTCTGAGGTTTAATGGGTTAGCATCCGCCTTTTTTTCCTTTTGGCGGGATAATATCAACAATTGTAGTTACGGGAATGCCTTTGCTTACGGTTTTTTTAGCGGCTTCACCGGTTTTAAAAGCTTTTGCCGCACGCTCGCGGAAACGGGTTTCGAAAGCTTCGGATGCCGTTTGATTAGCCGTTACAGATTTTTCGTCAAACAACTGGCCAAAAAACCCGTTCAATCCGTCTTTCAGCACGTGGATGTTACTGAAGCCTGCCCGTCGCAGCAGCATCCAGGCTTGATCGGCATCGGAAGACGAATAGCTGTAAAGCACCACTTTCTTGTCGGATTTTTGAATCAGTCGTTCGGCACGGGTGTCGAGTATTTCTTTCAGCGGAACATTGACAGCACCCGGCAGGCTAAAACGGCCATAGTCATCGGTTCCGCGTACATCCACCAGCAAGAGGTCGTTTTCGCCTTCGTGAAGCAATTTGTAGGCCACCTCGTCAAAACCAACGTAATATTTCCCCGAAGCAGCCTCATCGAGCAAGGTCGTGGCCGGTGTTTCGTACCACTTGGAACGCGGCTGACCGGGCAATACCAAATTGAGTGTGATCAGCGCGATGAGCAGGAAAAACGGTAGATTGTACGAAGGATGAAACAAGCCTTTGTAGGGCGGTGTGATACCATTGACCTTGTCTTCGATTTTTTTGGTAACCACAAACGAGGTAAGGGCGATAAGGCCAAAGACAAACATGAACAAATCGCGATTCATGCCCAATGAGTCGTAAACAACGATATCGCCTAAGTCATCGGCCAGATACAGTGGTTTGAAGATTTCGTAAAAAGAGCCAAAAAAGAAGACTCCGGCCAATATACCAACCAGGTAAAACATGGCATCAATTTTTCCGATGACGGCACCTGCCACGCTGGTTCCGGGGCAATATCCGCCCAAAATAAAACCAAAACCCATGATGACACCGCCCACAATGGCCGATTTGAGGAAAGTGGGGTTGATATACATCAGATCGTATTCTATCCAACCCATATAATCAAAGAGCAAAAGCCCAACGGCAGCCGTAACGGCGGCGGTGAAAAACACGCGCAACACCACAAAATCATAGCCGTAAAACACACCTGCCAACTTTGTGGAGTTGGAAAAGCCTGCCTGTTCGAGCACATAGCCAAAGCCCAAACCAATCACAAAAGCAAAGAAAAGGCTCAGTTCGGGGTTTATAAGTTCTTGAGGAATAAATGGTCCCATTGTCGTAGTGGTATTAATTTATCCAAAGTTTCCTAAAAAAATAGGCGATGGCATAGCCTGTTCCGAAGATGGCCATTGTGGTGATGAATCCGGCGCTGGAGAGCATGGCCATTCCGCTCAGGGCGGCGCCGCTTGTGCAACCACGGCCAAACTGTGAGCCTAAGCCAAAAAGAAAACCACCAGCCACGGCAAAAGCCAGACGTGCTGCATTGCTGATGCGGGGTCCTTTGTCAATTTTAAATCCAACGCGCCCCGACATGAAACCGGAAAAAAACGCACCGGCAATGGCACCTAAGGTGAGATAAACCAACCAGTTACGCATAGGACGGTCGTCGCCCGTTTCAAAATAAGACGCGTAGAAATGGTTGTTTTTAGCATATTCGGGCGAGATGCTGCCCACAGTTTCAATGACCACGCTTTTGGCAGCACCACTGGCTCCAAGTCCACGTCCGGTGATGACAAAGGAGGCCAGCAAAACCAATCCCAGCAGAAAACCAGCCAGGTATGGGTTCATATAAGCTTTGGGTTTCTGTTCCATATCCCTGATATTTTAGCAGCCGCCTTTGGCAGCTTTGGTTATTTTTATTTCGCCGGAGGCTTTGGCTGTCTGCCCGGCAGTTAATGAAAAGTCGTTCATTTGTCCGATGCCCCAGACCTGTGGAGCTATGACTTTAAGCTTCAGCAGACTTTGGTTCATAAAGCTGCTTGCGCCATAATAAACGGAATAAGCATCGTAGCCCAGCATCCTGAGCCAGGCCACGGCAGCGGCTGCGCTATGGCCGGTGAGCGAGCAAAGCACGATGGGCCTGTCGGTGGGTGGCGATGCATTGAAAAAGTCTTCGACCGAATAGTGTATTGCACCGGGTAAATGTCCGGCATTGTAAACATCCTCGTTGCCTATGCTGATGAGGCAGTACTTTTCAGGCGATTTCAATATTTCTCTGAAGTCGAGCAGAAATGGCGGCGATTCTTTGGCAAAGAGATGTTCGGTTTGCAGTCGGGCAACCGCTGCGGCGTTGTGGCCTCCGGTGGTCAGTTGCGGTTGATGGCCGGTCAGTGGATTTTTTGGATGCGAAACAAGGTCTAACACATTGCTCAATGTGTCGCCAACGGCCTTGTCCCAACCGGTTTCGGCCAATTTTTTGTTCCAGGCACTCATCCCGAATTTCAGCGAGTACACATTGTCGTAGCCTATCAGTCGCATCAGAGCGGCAGTGTATGCAGCATTCTGACCACGGGCATCCACCAGCACGATACGCCTGAACGAAGGAGGATCAATCACTGATTCAAAAAAATGAAGTAACTCGCCAGCACTCAAATTCACCGAAGCGGCAATATGTCCGGCAGCAAAAAATTCGGCGTTGCGAAGGTCAATCACCATGATGTTGGTGTCGGCCATTTTGGTGAGCTCTGCGGCCGACATTAGAAAGTCGGATTTTTCCAAAGCATGGATTGCGCCGTTGGCCGCGAAATAATCGGTTAAGGCTTTTGATTCGTCGGCCATTGCCCGAAGTGCTCCGGCTTGTGGCGCTTTATGTCCGCACGACAACAGGATGGCGGACGACAACACAACGAACAGGAACCGACCCAGGGCGGTGGCACCAAAAAGAGTCTTATTTCGTTTCATCGGATTCTTCTTTTTGAGGTTCATCTGTGGCGGGTTCTTCCAACTCTTCCCAGCCTGTAATCATCGCTTTTAGATTGCTGGTGATGGTATGTCCGGTGGTAATCAGGTAAAGATGCACCAACACAAAAGCCATCACTGCAAAAGCTCCGGCAGTGTGCAACAGTGCCACGGTTTCGAGGCTGTCAATATTAATGGCTGCAATATTGTTGCCCTGTGGATAACGGTAAAACATATAAAAGAGCCCCGAAACCACCATGACAGGAATAACCAGAATCTTAAGTCCAAGATAAACAAGCCGTTGCAAAGGGTTGAGTTTGCTAAGCAGGGTTTTTTGCGTGGGATGCGGCACGCTTTTGAAAATGCCGAGCAAATAAAACTGGGCTTGTGCTTTCAGATTTTTCGAGGTTGGGATGTATTGTTTCCATTCGCCTGTGGTAAAATGCCAGAAAATGGCAAACACAATGAGAATGATAAATCCCCAGGCTGCTTTGTTGTGAAGATTGACAGCCGTTTCAAAACCAAAGAGGGAGTATGAGCTGTGAATCTCGAAGCCGGTGAGCGCCAGCACAAAAATCAGCAAGGCCTGATTCCAGTGCCAGAATCGCTCAAACCCTTTATATACATATACTTTTTTATGATTTTTCATGGCAGTTACGGGTTTAATGTTGTTGAGCCGTTTGTCGGCGGCGCGAAGCGATGATGCGAAGGATGGCATGTACCACAATGCCAATGGCCGAGGCGATGAGCAGCCATCTTCCGGCCAGATCGAGTAGTTGGTTGTGGTCGCGTCCGGGCATATAAAAATTGGTAAGTTGTGCCAGTCTGCCATCAGTGCGTGTGTGACATTCGGCACAGCCCACGGCCTGCGAAGCCTGCGAAACCATGTGATTCACAGGAAGGTAGAATTCTGTATTGATAAAACCAAACTTACCGCTATAGGGCAGTCCAACGTATTCCATCCCTTTTTTGATGGCAGGCTGCCATTCCAGATCAACCCAGAGCGCGCCCTTGCCTTCTTCCCTGTCCCAAAGTTTGGCTTGAATCAGCGTCAGATTTTCGGTGTCGTAGGGTTGTTTGCCACGATGTATTTTGACGGGATAAATCTTCGAGTTGCGGTCGCGATATTCGCCAAACAAAGTGTTGATTTTTACAAAAGGCTGAGTGGTATCAATCTTGTCGGTAATCAGATGATGGTCGGCAGTACCGTTGAACCAGGCATATTCGGGTTTCACGTTTTTTTTCCAGATAAAATCACCTTTGATGGAGAGATAAGTGTCGTTTCCTGACGAGTCGGTGATGGCATAACCTTTTCCGTCTTTTTTGCGGGTAGCGCTGCTCCAGTCCCAGTTCATTTTGGTAGCATTCACCTTGGCATACACGGGGATATGACAGGTTTGGCAGGCCACTTTGATGGAATGTTCGTTCAGGATTGATTTCTGGTGAGGATAAGGAGTATGGCAATCTTCGCAGTTCAGGCGGTTGTCGTTTGACGAGGAGATGCCGTAATGCCGTCCTTTCATGACGTGGTTTTCGGCGGTGTGGCAGTCCACGCAGTTCATGTGCAGACCGTCAACGCCCATGTGTACGTCCACATTGCGTCCGGCGGTGAGCAGTGCCATCTCCAAATCGCCGTGTTTCACATTGTTGCCTCCTCCGCCTAAAAAGTGGCAATTGCCGCAATTTTCGCTTTTTGGAAGTCCCATACTGCCGAGGATGGCCTTAAAGTCGGGGCCGTCCTTCCCCATCTCGGGATAACCGGCCGCCCCCGATGCCTTGGCATAAGTGCCGGTGTTGTCGTGACAAACAACGCAGTCAATATTCAGCGGATTGTCGAAATCAAAATTCTTGTCGTTCCAGCCATAGCCGGCATGGCATTTCATACAACTGCCTTCGTTCGACTGTACGCCGGTACAATAATTATTCAGCAGGTTTTTCTTACCGAGGTAAGTGATGCCGCGTCCGGGGATGTACGCCTCGCGTTCCCAACGAAAGTGGCTGCTGTGCAACAGTTCGCCGCCCCGCTCGGTATGGCATGAAAGACAGGCTGCCGTGATTTCGTGCGGATTTTTAAAATCTTTCTGAAGGGCTTCCATTTTGCTGTGATCGGTGCCTGAATGGTGGCGAACCGGATACTTGGCACGGAGTTCTTCAAGCTTCGTATGGTCGGCCTCGGGCTGCCGCAAAACAACCGTAACAATCAGCAGAGGAGCCACAATTGCCAGAAAGAAGGTGATTGCCGTGGTGAATCTTTTCATAATGCAACACTCTTTTATTTTTTCCTAAAATCTCACTTTATGTAAGTAGTTAAATGACACGTTAATACAAAAGTATTTATGATATATTTAACAAAATATAGACAAATGCAAATGTATATATGTTTTCTTTTGGGCATAGACCGACCTCTAATTTAGCATCTTTCTAAATTAGTGCATCTGGAAACCGTTGCACGAGTTTGGCATTCAGGGTGTTTCGGGCTGTTTTTAATCCGGCCAAGGTCATTTCGATAGGGCAGATGCAGCCTGTGCTTTTTTGAGGGCACAATGAATGTCGGGACACACATTTTCTTCGCCAATGAGGTCGAAAATACCGTTTTTCATCAAGGCTTCGCGCACTTTTTCGTTGGCTCCCGAAAGGATGATATGGATATTTTTGGCCTGATTCCGGCGGATGAAGTTGCCTAAGTTGTTGATGCCGGTTGCGTCAATAAACGGGACGCGCCACAGCCGGATGATGCGTATTTTGGGTTTTCGCCTCAGGTTGCGTTCAGCTTCGTCAAACTTGCTGGCCACCCCAAAAAAGAACGGGCCGCTGATCTCGAACACTTCCACATCCTTGGGCACAGGAAGTGGTGAGCCATCTTCGCCGAGCTCGCTCTGGTCGTCTTCCACAGCTTGTTTGATCACGTCAACCTGAGTGTTGTCAATCAGTCGTTTGAGGAAGAGCAATACGGCGAGCAGCAGTCCAAACTGTATGGCTACGGTGAGGTCAATGACAACGGTCAGGAAAAAGGTAAGCAGCAGCACTGCAATATCCGACCGGCTGTTGTTAAAAAGTGCTTTAAAAGAGTGCCACTCACTCATATTGTATGCCACCATCACCAAAATGCCGGCTAATGTGCTCATAGGGATAAGTTTGGCCCATTTTCCGAAGAAGAGTAGAATGAGCAACAGCACCACGGCATGTATCATTCCGGCCACCGGTGTTTTGCCGCCGTTGCGGATATTGGTCATGGTGCGTGCAATGGCTCCTGTGGCCGGAATGCCGCCAAACAGGGGCGTAATGATGTTGGCAATACCCTGGCCGATAAGCTCGGTATTGGAACGATGCTGCCCGCCTGTTGCGCCATCGGCCACCATGGCCGAAAGCAGAGATTCGATGGCACCCAGCATCGCTATTGTAAATGCCGGTGCAAGCAACAATCGCAAAGTATCGAACGAAACATAAGGAATAACAGGTGCCGGAATGCTGGCTTTGATTTCGCCAAAACGACTCCCGATAGTCTCCACAGGCAAGTCCAACAAAGTCGTCGCCAAAGTGGTGATGATGATGGCAATGAGTGTGCCCGGAACGCGCTTTTCAACCTTGGGCCAGAGGATGATGGTCAGTAGTGTAAATACCCCAAGACCAATCGCATAGGGGTTTACTGCATCGAAATGAGCAATAAAAAACCGCCATTTGGCAATGAAATCGGCGGGCACGGCCTCGGCTACCTGCAATCCCAGAAAATCTTTGACCTGACTCGAAAAAATCACCACGGCAATACCGCTGGTGAAACCTACGACGATGGGGTGAGGCATGAATTTGATGATGCTCCCAAGCTGCAGAATACCCATAGCCACCAACATAAAACCGGCCATGATGGTGGCCACGATGAGCCCCGACACACCAAACTGCTGCACAATGCCGTAAACGATGACAATAAAAGCTCCTGTGGGGCCGCCAATCTGAACCCGGCTTCCGCCCAAAGCCGAAATCAGAAAACCGGCAATCACGGCGGTGATCAAACCCTGTTCGGGACTGACACCCGAAGCAATCCCAAAAGCAATGGCCAAAGGAAGCGCAACAACGCCCACAATGATACCGGCAATGAGATCGCTCACAAAGGTGGCTGAATTATATTCTTTGAGTGTGGTGAAGAGCTTGGGATGAAATACCTTACGGATGTTTTGCAGAAGTTGTCCGTACATGATGCCGTGCAATTGATCAAATAATCGGCAAAGATAGCCCTATTTTGCTGATGTAAAAAAAGCAAAAGGATTGGACTGCAATTTTGCCCTGATCGGGCAAAGGTCAGAATCCTTTATCAATATGTTTTGTACAGTGGCTGTCACGTGGTCTTTTCGAGTGCTCTGTACTCTACTTTCGTCTGATTCTATTGATTTCTTTTAAAAACATCCGCCGAATGGGATAAAAACTCCTTCTTCCATTGCGTAATCTGCATAGGAAGAAGCTCATACTGTTGAGCAATTTCCGACACGGTTTTTAAGCCTTTGACTGCTTCAAGGGCTACCTGGGCTTTGAAGGCCGAACTAAATTTTCTTCGATTCTGTTTCATAGGACATAAAATTAAAAAATTAATTTATCTGTCCAGTTTTTATAGACCAGCTCATTTCGTTCCGGCACCCCATAGCAATGATGATGGCAATACAACCTTCTATCATCGAGGTTTCAACGAGTATAAGGATGACTGTAATTTCATTTGCCTTTTGATCAATCTGAAACAAACAGATAAACAATTGAATGTGTAATGACGTGTCGCAAATGACATGTGTTGCAGAGTGAAAATATTTCTCTTATAATCCGTCTAATGTTTTGGCAGTAAAGGCAATAATATCATAAGGGTACTTTTTTTTCGTGTGAATTAACCCAGTTGAAAAATACTTGCTCAAGTCGAAGTTGGTCAATTGATGCAAAGGAGCGGTTAACGTCTTATGACCTGGGATGCCAATTGGTAAATTTAAAAGCGACACCAGCCTTTGTTATGATTTCCCACTGTTTTGCTTGAAGAATTTGCGCCATTGAGAGCAGCATCAATGGTGATGAAGACGATGTCATCGGACAAATGGAGCTTCCTCTTATTGAGCCGGCTATCTTTAATGGTTGAAAGATATGACCTTAAATCGAATTTCTTCAAAGTGTTTGTCTAAACGATTATCAGGCATTATATCGAAAATTCAATTGAATATACAAAATCATATATCAGAACATCAATTATATAACAAAACATTCTCTATCAAATATCTCTTCTTGCCTGATATTTTTTATACTATGCCTTTGAAGCCAATTCCCGTTTTTGGAAAATATGTCGGATTAATTGTACATTTGTCTTGTAGATGAAAACAAAAGCACTTATTGTAAATTTTTTGATGTTGTTGACCGGCTTGCAGGCGCAAAACCCGTTTCACCGGATTTACGACACCCGTTATATGATCCCTTCTTCCGAAACTTATGATGGGATTCAGGACGATAAGGGCTATCTGTGGTTTTCGTGCGATCACGGATTGGTGCGCTTCGATGGCTATCAGTTTCGCAATTATGAAATTAAGGATGGATTGCCCGAAAACTCGGTTTGTGGGTTTCGTAAAGATGCCGAAGGGAGAATCTGGGTAAACTCTTATGGCGGGAAACTGGCGTATA
>JBDHYV010000080.1:0-10071 GCA_039811545.1 Bacteroidales bacterium
ATCCTCAAATAGGTCCCAATAGGTTCCCATCCACTGAAAAGTATAGGAATGCCCAGCCTTTAAACGATAAGTCACCTCGCCATTATGAGAAATCTTGAAGAATCTGGCATTGAAATTCTTGCAGCCATCCTCTTCGTATGACTCGGATCTTTCGCCCCGAATAATATATTGGGCTACCTCGCTTTCCTCTCCGTCTGGAAATGTGCATGGCAAGTTGAAGTGACGATTTTTTACTGCGGGTTGTTACAGAAGCAAAAATATCGTGTAATCCCACACTGTTCAGATGGTTTCCCGAATAAAAATAGTCCATAAAACCGTTGAACTTGTGGGTCGTTCCATATAAAGGGCTGAAACTGTGGTTCGTATAGGTTGGGTTATTGAGTGCTTGGCGCTGGCTCGTTCCCGAAAGTAGTTCGTAGCCAATTCCGGCATCAAAGTTTTTGTTCAGCTTGAGGTCGCCGCCCAGCATGAGGTTGTATGCAGAAAGTTCGCGATCTGATGCGTCTTTGCCAACTGAATAGAATGCATTGGCATATATTTTTCCCCGGCTGGCTTCATGTTTCAGATGTGTTCCAAAGGTTTGGCTAAACACAGTTTTGTACTTATCGGTATTGTTTTCCGTGTATTTGTATTCCATCCCATTGTTGATGAACAAAAAACTGGCATTGACCACGCCAATTTTTCCGTTCAGACGGGCAAACTGAAGTGTTTTGTAATTATTAGTCATCTTGTAGGTTGATCCGAAGAGGAGGTCGCTGCTTTGGTTGTAAGCCGCGCCAATATGAAGACTGAAGCCTCTTTCATATTTAAAAAGCAGCAGATCGTGCGAGCGGGCTGCCTGTACCCAATCTCCGTTTCCAAAAAGCCGTGCATCGTCATAAACAAGTTCCTGCCGGCCCATTTTCAGGCTGCTATGTTGAGAAAGTGCCAGTTCGGCCCAGGCTTCATGGAGCATGAAACGGTTCGAAGCCGAAGTGAGCTGTGGCGTTTCGCCCCAAAGTCTTACATCCTGAAGGCTAAGACCCATCTTCAAACCCTTGATATCGTAGCCTGCCTTCAGGCGTGTGCGCTGCGAAATCTGAAAACCGGGTTGGGCGTCGGTTGGCGGGAGGCTCTTGTAGCCGTGACGATATTCAACCCTTGGCCGAAGTTCGGCCTGAAGTGTAAACTGAGCCTGAAGACGGCCAAAAGAAGCCGAAATCATGAACATTAAAAGAAGTAACAATCTGAAAATGTGATTCCTTTTCATATCCTGTGGGTTTAAAGTTTCAGCAAAATTAGAATTTAATTACTTTAATGCCAAATTCTTTTTTCGACCTAAAACTCATCGAATGATTGTCATTTTGCGCTTAGAATCCAAGATTGAGTTGTATCATCCAATGAAGTCCGGCCTGTGGAAAATAACCATCGGTTTGCCCGGCCTCGCCATTATAATAATAGCGGTAAACCCAGGCATTGGTTTCATATTTCGCATTGAAAAGGTTGCTCAGTTGCAAGCCAAGCTGCATTTTCGGAAAAATAACATCGTGCCAGGTATAGCTCAGGTTGAGCGAGGCGGTATGGTAAGGATCGAGACTTCTGCTTATGTCGGAAGTATTGTCAATATATTGACGACCAACAAATTGCGACTGATAAATCAGGTTTGTTTGTTTGAGCGGCTCCCAATTGATGCCAATGGCTGCCGTAAAGGACGGTGAGAAGCTGATGTTGGTGTTATGGCGTTCGATTTCGTACTGATAGGGTTGATTATCAGGATCATCCCAATAGTTCCAATTGTCCACGTATTCAACAAAGTGTTTAATTTTGTTTGTGCTGAGCGACCAGTTTCCGCTCACCGACAAGCGGTGATTTAAAACAGCTAAAAAATTAGTTTCCCATCCGGCTCTGTAGCTTTCAGGAACGTTGGTCATCACGGCAGCACCCACATTGTTGATTTTTCCTGTCAGCACAAGCTGGTCGCGGTAAGTCATGTAAAACAGGTTAGACTCTATTTTTAGATTCTCTAAAGTGTATTTTACGCCCAATTCAACATCGGTCAGATGTTCGGGTTTGACCATCTGCCCGGGGTTGGCATCTTTGTAAACAGAACGGTTGGGCTCGCGGTTCGAGATAGCAAAATTGGCATAAGTTTCAATGTTTTTTGTCGGACGAAAGAGAAACCCGAATTTAGGGTTGACAAAGCTGAAACGATGTGTTTGCGAAATATCCGTCAAATTGTCGTGTGTTCCCTGCATTACATAATCTATCTGGCGATATTGTAAGTCTGCAAAAAGGCTCAGACGATTTGTCATTTTCCATGCACTTTTAGCAAAGGCACTGAAATCGGTTTTATTGCCGGTATTGAAATACCAGGGCTCTTTCGTACTTTCAGCCGGAAAGATGTCGGCAAATACGATATACCCAAAATGGTCGCCTACATATCGGTTCAACCCCAGCCCAGCCACCGTTTCAATGAATCGTGATGTGTGCGTGATATTTAGCTGAGTGCCATAAAATCGGTTATCTAACCATTTTTGGTTGACAAGATTACTCCGACGGACGGTGTCATTCTGAATTACAACGGGTTTAAAACCGTAATTGCTAAATTTCTGGTTATTTTTATAGCTCTCGTAATAGCCTTTCCCGTTGGTTAAAAAGGCCGTTGCCGTGAATAAAATTTCAGGTTTGAGTTGATGTGCAAAATGAAATTGATAATAATCCTGCTGATAATTATCGGTCTGATTGTCATAAAAGCCTTTGAACCTTCCATTGCTGTCTAACATTTCGCCGGCGGGATTATAGGTGCGGTTGGTTGACAGGCTGTCTTTTGGGATGCCATACCAAGCCTGATAGGTTCGTTGTTTTCCACCGGTTGTGAGAAGTTTGACAATGGTTTTTTCGCTTGCCCAACTTCCAGCAAGGTAAAATGAACCCATGCGTGCCCATGCCCGGTCAACATAACCATCCGAGCGAATATGGCTCAGGCGGCCATCAAGCGAGAAACCATTTTTCCCTGTTCCCGTACTGAAAATGGCGGTGTTTTTCAAGGTGCCGAACGCGCCTGCAGTTGTGCTTATATTGGCCGACGCCTCACTTTGGCTCTCGGTAGTTTTAATATTGATGGAAGCTCCGAAAGCTGCGGCTCCGTTGATAGAGGATCCTACGCCACGTTGAATCTGAATATTGTCAATGGAAGAAGAAAGGTCGGGGAGGTTGACAAAATAGACCTCGTGCGATTCGGGATCATTCACCGGTACACCATTCAGGGTAACATTGATTCGGGTCAGGTCGGTTCCCCTGATTCGCAGCGAAGTGTAACCAATACCGGTGCCGGCATCGGAACCTGCAACCAACGAAGGAGTCATCTGTAACAAAAATGGCAAATCGGCACCGTTATTGTTTTTTTGAATATCAGAAGAGCTTAAAACACTGAATGTGTAAGGATTGTCTTTTGGTAAACGGCTGGCCTTCACCACCACTTCATCGCTCATAAACGATTCAGCCCGAAGATGAATTACAATGGTAGTATCTCGCTTCAAATCAATATCTTGTGTTTGAGTCTGATAACCTATAAAACTCACTTTTAGCTGATAAAATCCACTTCGGAGTGAAGCCGACCGAAAGTTACCAAAAGCATTGTTCACCAAATGACCGCCTTGCGGCATGATGGCGATGTGCGCTCCCGGAAGACTTTCGCCCGATTGGGCATCTTCCACTTTTCCATGAATTCGATGTTGGCCGTTTACGACCATACTGCCCAGAATCAGGGCAGCCGACAATAAAATTTTTTGAAACATAACACATTGATTTAAAGATTTTTAATCACCGATAAATCAATAGAGGAAACGAGTTTTCTTATTCCCTTCGCCGGCATTATCCGGATCAGGTTCAAAGGGTATGATCTCAGCCTGCATTTCAATCCACAATTGTGGACTAAGGCACCCCTATTGGAATTTCGTTGCAAAATTACATCAAATATGTTCCATAGTCAACCAAAAGCCGAATCCTTTTAGGTAAGATTTTGTTGACCATCACTTATCTATCCTAATAATTTCACAATTCTGCTTTCTAAATAGGGTGATATGTCATTCATTATCAACGACTATAATTTAGAATAAGTTTTGCATGTTTATTGTGGTAACTGAATACCGAAATAGATTAATTTTGCAATGAAAATCAGTTAAACGATGCGTTATTTTGAACCAGACTGGACGCTCTTCGACATTACCGAGCGTTATCCCGAAACCAAAGATGTTTTTGTCAGGCACGGGTTTGTACAAGTGAACGACGAGGCCAAACGAACTACTTTTGGCAAGGCTCTTCAGCTCGACATTGCCCTTTTGATGCGTCAGATGGATGTTGAGGCTTTTTCTGGTTTATTAATCCAGGCCATCGAATCGGCAAAAGAGTCGGTTCAATCTGGCACAAATGGTGTTAGACCATTTAATATCAAAGGATTGCTACCTTGTCCGGTTCGAATTCCTCTTCAGGAGCAGTTCGATGCTTTTCTTCAAAACTTGAAAAGCGATGGAAATGAAGTTATGGCTTCGCTTCAGTCGGCTTCGATGGGGCTCGATTGGATGAAAGATGAGATTTTAGAGGCGCAAAAGGTTAGCCAGCTCGACGATTTGTACATCTCAGCCGGTTTCGATATTTTTTTCGAAGACGAATATTTCGGACGTTTCGTTAAGCAAAAGCAGATGGGGAATCCTTTCCGCTGGAAAAAAATCAATGATTCTTTTGATTACCCTGATCTTCAGCTCGTTGACCCAGATCATCAGTATGGCATCATTGCATTAGTGCCGGCAGTTTTTTTGGTCAATACAACGATTTTAGGCGAAAGGCCGATACCCAAAAGCTGGGCAGATCTACTTCATCCGATGTATGAGCGTTCGGTGAGCCTGCCAGTTTCGGATTTCGACCTTTTCAACGCGATTTTGCTCACCCTTTACCGTACTTATGGTCCTGAATCGGTGGCTGCCCTTGGGCGAAATATGCTGCTAAGTATGCATCCGGCTCAAATGGTGAAATCGGAACGGCAAAAAGAAAACCGTCCGGCAATTACCATTATGCCCAATTTTTTTACGAAAATGGTGAAAGAAGGAAGTGCCATGACGGCTGTCTGGCCAGAAGATGGCGCCATCATCAGCCCGATTTTTATGATTGGCAAAACCGATGCGCATCCACTTCAGGAGCAGATTGGTCGCTTTTTAGGAAGCAAAGCTGTTGCAGAAATACTGGCTCACCAGGGCTTGTTCCCCACGCTTCATCCCGAAGTAGATAACCATCTGCCAAAAGGTAGTCGTTTCATGTGGCTTGGTTGGGATTTCATAAAATCGCACAACCTAAACCAGAAATTTGATGAATGTCATAAACTCTTTGAACAGAGTATCATATCATAATTTATTTGAATAATGAATTTAATAACTATTTCGGGTCCGCCATCCTCCGGCAAGACATCGGTCATCCTGAAAACTGCTGAAAGTCTGATGCAAAAAGGATTGAAAGTGGGTGCGGTGAAGTTCGATTGCCTGCATACGGACGACGATATTGCCTATGAAAAAGCAGGTATTCCAGTAAAAAAAGGCCTCTCAGGTCAGTTGTGCCCCGATCATTATTTTGTCTCCAATATCGAGGCAGTGTTAGAATGGGGTCTTGCTGGAGATTTCGACCTGCTGATTTCCGAAAGTGCCGGACTGTGCAACCGTTGTTCACCATACATCAAAGATATCAAGGCGGTGTGTGTGATTGACAACCTGAGTGGGATCAATACCCCGAAAAAAATTGGGCCGATGCTCCGCATGGCCGACATTGTGGTCATCACTAAAGGTGATATTGTATCGCAAGCCGAAAGAGAAGTGTTTTCGGCGCGGGTTCATGCCGTCAACCCAACGGCTATCGTGATGCACATCAACGGATTAACCGGACAGGGCGCATTCGAGCTCGGAACACTTTGGTACGATGAAAATCAGAAACTCGACAGCCTCAAAGGCAAAAAACTGCGTTTCTCCATGCCTTCGGCACTCTGTTCCTATTGTCTTGGCGAAACCCGCATCGGCGAGTCGTATCAGATGGGGAATGTGAGAAAAATTAACCTTGAAGAAAAATCCAATGAAGCGTAAAGAACAACTTTTGCTCGCATCGCCGGCTCGTTTGCTGGAAGATTTTCCCTTTCTGAAATCATTTTTTGCGCAGGTTCCTGAGGGTATTTTATACGATTATCAGCAAACTTTACAGCAATTGCTGATGGAAGTGGGCGAAGAAAAGTCGGAAAACCAAGGTTTCGATACCGGCCATTTTCTTGAACAACTTGAAGAGTTTATCCATCAAATGGAAGTGTTTTCGGGAATGGCCGAGAAAACAGTCAGAAGCCTGACCATTTTGCCAGGGAATGACAAAAACGGGAAACCCGAAAATTTTGAGTCACTACAGTTTGAAGCCAGCACCATTACCAGCATTGTCGGACCGACTGGTTCAGGGAAAAGCCGGTTACTTGCAGATATTGAATGGGTTGCACAAGCCGATACGCCAACCAAACGCTCAGTTTTAATCAACAACGAAAGACCAAAGCCCGACTGGCGTTTCGCGAGCGGGAAAAAACTAGTCGCCCAACTGTCGCAAAACATGAACTTTGTGATGGATCTCAGTGTGAGCGAGTTTCTCGAGCTCCATGCCGGGAGTCGTATGATTGCTAATGCTGATGTCGTCATCCAGCGCATCATCGAGGCTGCAAATGAGCTAGCCGGCGAGAAATTCAGTGCCCAAACACCGATCACATCGCTCAGCGGCGGACAATCGCGAGCTTTGATGATTGCCGATACCGCCATGTTAAGCAGTAGTCCGGTGGTGTTGATTGATGAAATTGAAAATGCAGGTATTGACCGTAAAAAAGCACTTGCCTTGCTCACCGGTGAAGAAAAGATTGTGCTGATGGCCACCCACGATCCTATACTTGCCTTGATGGCTGATCAGCGAATCATTATCAAAAATGGCGGGATTTTCAAAGTGGTGAAAACCTCGGATGAAGAACGGGTACTGCTGGCCGAACTCGAAAAAGGCGATAAAAAATTGCAGGAACTCCGGACAAAACTCAGAGCCGGCGAACAATTGAGCGAGTCTATTTAAGTAATAACTTGAAGTAATTTCATATCTTATTCATTCTTAATAATTTAATTATGTCGCATGATGGTTGCTCCGGTTCTTTCGAAACCGGTATGATGGTAGTTGACAAAGTAAGACAAATGGGCTTCGATGAGCATTTTATGCCGGTTCCATTGCCAATGGTTTGCGAAAACTGCAATACGTCCTTCGAGATGGATCGTTACGAAACGCATTGCCCAAACTGCGGGATGGTGTACGCCGTAACACCATGTCACGCCTTTGATCCTTCGCAGGTGAAGTCGGCCGGCATCGGGTATTAATTTGTTTTACAGTCGCTCGGATGAAATGGATTCATAAATGGTTTTCGATTGTGCTCGGTCTGGCCCTGATTTTATGGGCTTCATCGGGCATTTTACTGAACCACCGAAAGGCCATACGTCATCTGAGTCTGGGGCGTAACTACCTTCCCAAAGCTTATCAATACCAAAACTGGAATAATGCTTCAGTTCGTTCATCGCTTGAGATAGATTCAGCAAACTATCTCATTTATGGGAATATAGGCATCTGGAAAACTGATTCTGCTTTACAAAAATTCACTCCTTGGATGCAGGGTTTCCCCAAAGGAACCGATGCCATACGAACGATGCGGGTTGTTAAAACCCATGATGGTAGCTTCTTTGCCGCCACGCAGGCGGGATTGTTTTTCAAAGCCGACACTTCCGAAAAATGGACGAAAGTCCCGATTCTTCTTCACGACGAGCGCATTCAGGATATTGCACTACGGTCGGACAGTGTGTTTGTGATTGATCGCTCGCATCTTTATCTTTTCCCGAAGGCTTCTGATCCTTCCCGCTTTCAGAAAATCCAACTTATGTCGGCAGTGGGCGATGACAACAAGGTGAGTTTGTTCCTCACTTTGTGGTTCCTTCATAGTGGCGAAGCCTTTGGGAAAATTGGAAAACTTATCGTTGATTTCTTTGCTTTGGTGGTTATATTTCTGGCTTTATCCGGCTATGTTTATTTTTTGTTCCCACACAGAATCAGGCATTTGCGAAAGAAAGCACAACAATTTCAAGGTTGGGCTAAGGTTTTACGGTTTTCGGTAAAATGGCACCAAAAGATAGGCATTTGGCTGGGTGGATTTTTATTGGTTACAGCCTTGACGGGAATTTTTCTCAGGCCGCCCTTGCTGATTCCCATTGCCAATACCCGTGTGAATAAACTTCCCTGGAGCACCCTCGATCATCCCAACAGTTGGACCGACCGACTGCGAAACATTGTTTGGAACGAGGGCGGGCAGCGTTGGATTTTAGGAACAAATGACGGCATTTTCAGTGTTGATCGCCATTTTAGCGAACAGCCCATTCCCCTGAAAGGTATTCCACCCATTTCGGTGATGGGAATCAATGTGTTGGAGCCTATAGACCAAACCACTTTTCTCGTCGGGAGTTTCAATGGATTGTTCGTGTGGCAACCCCTGAACGATTACGTGCTCGATTATTTCACCGGCGAAAAACCCGTTGCACCCGCCAATGTGAGCAAACCCATCAGCAACAATATGATCAGTGGTTTGGTAAAAATTGCAGAAAAACGCTTGATTTTCGATTACAACCGAGGACTGATCAATGCTCAGGTAGAAATGCCGCAAATGATTAAAGATCAGCCGTTCCCATTGTGGAATTATGCTCTTGAAGTGCATACCGGCCGAATTGTTCAGGACTATATAGGGCCGTTCTATATTCTCGTTGTGCCGTTGATGGGTTTAGGCATGTTGCTAATCCTCATTTCCGGATTGGTACGCTGGTTAAAAAGGAAAAAGGCAAAAAAAAACTAACTAAGCGCTTCTCTGATTTTCACCAATTGCTCGAGCAGGGCAGGAGCTTTAGCCAAGGGTAACATATTGGCTCCGTCAGATTTAGCAGTCTCAGGAGTAGGATGGGTTTCCATAAATATCCCATCGGCACCTGAAGCAATGGCAGCGCGGGCAATCAATCCGATCAAGGCCGGTTGGCCGCCGGTAACACCCGATGCCTGATTGGGCTGTTGAAGCGAATGGGTAACGTCCACAATCACGGGATAGCCTAACTGCTGCATGAAAGCAACATTTCTGAAATCCACCACTAAGTCGCCATAACCAAACGAATTTCCCCGTTCGGTAAGCATCACCTTGTTGTTGCCAGATTCCACAATTTTTTCGACTGCAAACTGCATTGCCGGCCCGGAAAGAAACTGTCCTTTTTTGATGTTGACAACTTTTCCAGTCTTTGCAGCTGCAATGAGAAGCTCTGTTTGACGACACAAAAAAGCCGGAATTTGCAACACATCCACGTATTCGGCTGCCATTTCGACCTCCCTCACATCGTGAATGTCGGTAATAACCGGAATATTAAACTGTTTTCGAACTTCACCCAAAATACGCAAAGCCTTTTCGTCACCAATCCCTGTAAAAGAATCCAAACGCGAGCGATTTGCCTTTTTATAAGATGCCTTGAAAATAAGCGGAACATCAAATTGCTTGGATAAACCAACCAATTTTTCGGCAATTTCGAAAGGCATGGTTTCGTTCTCGACCACACAAGGGCCTGCCATGAGGAAAAACCGTTCGTTTCGAATTGACGGAAATAAGGAATTTTTCATATCTTGTTTTCTATGAAATATTGTTTTGCAAGATTTTGAATTGCATGAGATCCGCAAATTCGCGGTGGATTGTCCATGAGGGCGGCCTGTAGCATGGCTGCGGCTATCAATTGAGCACTCACGGCGCGGTATTCTTTTAAAGGTCCTATCATCATAGGGTTGAACAGGGGGAACAGAATTGCAGCCATTTTTTCTCCTAAACGGAACTCATTTCGCTTGCCCAAAATCAAGCCTGGACGCATAAAGGTAAGTTTCCCTTGAAAAACTCCCGAAACACCGGTTTCCATCTTTCCTTTAGTGTTGAGATAAAAATTTTGCGAGCGGGCATCTGCACCGGCACTTGAGATGACGATA